>CAYJFF010000176.1:0-1798 GCA_964369345.1 uncultured Oscillospiraceae bacterium | reverse complement strand
TGAGATTAAACCAAGTGGCTGGATGCTAAATCAGCTTAGACTGCAAGCAGAGGGTTTATCGGGCAATCTAGACAAAATATGGCCAGATGTAAGGGATAGCAAATGGATAGGTGGCAATAAAGATGGTTGGGAGCGTGTTCCATACTGGCTAGATGGATTTATCCCACTGGCGTATTTGCTAGAGGATAAAGACATGATTGCTCGTAGCAAAAAGTACATAGATGCTATTATTAGCCAGCAATGTGATGATGGCTGGATTTGTCCATGTGAATACGAGGACCGAGCAAAATATGATGTATGGGCAGCTATTTTGATTTCAAAAGTTTTGGTTGTATACTATGAGTGCTCAAAAGACGAAGCTATTGAGAATGTAGTTGAAAAACTGCTAAGAAACCTTAATGAACATCTGGATAGCTACCCTCTTATGGACTGGTGGGGTCAAACAAGGTGGTATGAATGCTTGATATCAGTGCAGTGGCTATATCAGAGAAAACCCATGCCATGGCTATTTGAGCTAGCACATAAACTTGAAAAGCAGAGCCTGCCTTTTGATGTTATGAGCGACAAGTGGAAAGTAAAGAGATATTCACGAGCTACAAATGCACCATTTTCACATGTTGTCAACTGTGCAATGGCGGTAAAAGGTCCAGCACTTTATAGCTTGTTCACAAAAAAAGATAACTCTGCATTCTCAAAAGAGATGATTACAATACTGGATAAATACCACTCCATGCCAACTGGTCACTTCTCTGGCGATGAGCATTTGGCTGGCACACTACCTCTCGCAGGCTCTGAGTGCTGTAGCGTAGTGGAGTTTATGTTCAGCCTAGAAAAATTGTTCGAGATAACAGGTGATGTATTTTACTTAGATAGGCTAGAAAGAGTAGCTTTCAACGCACTTCCAGCTACTATTAGCCAAGATATGTGGACACACCAGTACAACCAAATAACAAACCAAGTACAATGCACACGTTTTGATGACGGCAAGCAGACATTCACTACAAATCCAGAGGACTCCCACCTTTTCGGTTTAGAGCCTAATTTTGGTTGTTGCACAGCTAATTTTAACCAAGGTTTCCCCAAACTTGCACTGAGCAACTATATGAGAAAAGACAACGAAGTGATAGCTACTATGCTAACCCCGGGCGAAGTTTCATTAAAGCTAACTGCTGGTGATGTAGTCTGCAAAACAATTACAAATTACCCATTTGAGGATAGAGTTATCTTTGAGGTAGACGGAACACGTGCGGAAGAATTTACTTTTTCTTTCTATATCCCACTAACAGCAAAAAATGTAATGATAAATGGCAAAGTAGTGGAAAAGCGTGGCATATACAGCATCACCAAGAAATGGGCGAAAGACACAATAGTTATGGAGCTTGATTTTGATATCATAATAGAAAAAAGACCGAGCGAGATGTACGTAGTAAGGCGTGGTTGCTTGCTGTTTTCTGTTGCAATAGACGAAGAATGGCAGATGCAAGAATATGAAAAAGATGGTGTATTACGCAAGTTCCCATATTGTGACTATGAGATTATCCCAAAAAGCCCATGGAACTACGCACTGACAAGCAATGTATTTGAGCTACACTATAACAAAATGGATAAATACTTTTTTGATAACAAACAGCCTCTGTTTTACCTTACTGGTAGGGCAGTACCGATAAAATGGGATATAGTGAACGGTATCTGCACAGAAAAGCCAGCCCAGCCCATTCAAGTACAGGGCGAAGAAAGAGAAGTTACATTGATACCCTATGGTTGCACAAACCTAAGAATGACAGAAATGCCATACATA
>CAYJFF010000175.1:0-1812 GCA_964369345.1 uncultured Oscillospiraceae bacterium | reverse complement strand
AACTTTGTTACTCCATCGGGGCTTGATGATGACGAACATTATTCCACTGCATATGATATGGCACTGCTGGGCAGAGAGGCTATGAAAAACGAAGATTTCTATGATATTTCATCTTCACTCGCATACAAAACATCTTTTGGTAACCCACCCTATGAACGCACACTCACAAACCACAACAAACTGCTAACATACTACGAGCATACAGTTGGTATCAAGACAGGTTTTACAGAAAAATCTGGTAGGTGCCTTGTTTCCGCCGCAGAAAAGGACGGTATTACGCTCATAGTTGTAACGCTGAACTGTGGCGATGACTGGAACATACACGAAACCCTGTACGAGATGCATTTCCCAATGGTAACTACGGCAGATATCACACACCCAACAGACCTAAGTATTGCTGTTACTGGTGGTACTGATGACAGCGTTGGGCTTGTTGCAACAGAGGATTTTTCATATATTCAGATAAAAAATAGAGCTTCCGACATTAGTTATAAAATATTTTCTACAAATTTTGCATATTCACCCATAAAAAAGGGTGACATTTTGGGGAAAATAGTTTATTATATAAATGATGAAGAAATTGGGTCTTGTGATTTGGTTGCAGAAAGCTCTATTGAGCCACTGCCAACTACCGAAAAAAGCTTTAATGATAAGCTCCAGCAGTTCTATCTTGACTGCGAGTGGGGTTTACTTTGTGGAGGTTAAGCGTTTTCCTAATACTACCCAATTATTATTTGTATTATGACTGTCCAAAATAGATATGGCAGTTTGCAGTGGCACATAGCCACAGGAATGGAGAATATAATGGCTCAAACAACAAGGATACAAAAAGCACTTAGCGATGCAGGTATAGTTTCTCGTCGCAAGGCTGAACAATTGGTGGCAGAGGGTAAAGTTACTGTAAATGGTAGACCTGCAAAAGTTGGCCACCCTATTAACATTAAGAATGATGTGGTTGCTATAGACGGTGTGCGTGTTGATTTCCCAAGAAAGAAAGAAAACATATACATCATGGTAAACAAGCCACGTGGATATGTTACTACAACAAATGACGAGCTTGGTAGGCGTGATGTCACACAGCTAGTTAGCAATATCAAGGAGCGCCTATACCCAGTGGGCAGGCTAGACAAAAACACCGAGGGTCTATTGCTTATGACAAATGACGGTGCTTTTGCAAACCTAATTATGCACCCACGCAACCACATCAGCAAGACATACCGTGTTACTGTTCACCCAGATATAAGCGATGAGCAGGCTGTACAGCTAGCAACAGGCGTAAATATTGGCGAGGGTGAGACAACTATGCCTGCTATTGTACATGTTCTAGAAAAACAAGCAGGACGTGTTGTGCTACAAATGACTATCTCCGAGGGCAAAAACAGGCAAATCCGCCGTATGTGCGAGGCTGTTGGCCTAGAAGTAGGTAGGCTAAAACGTATTTCTGTAGGCCCACTAAAGCTAGGTATGATACAACCTGGTAAATACCGCGAGCTTAAAAAGAGTGAAGTTATTGCTTTGCGCAATGCTTCTAAGCCAGCTGGCAAGCAAGAGGCTGTGCCAAGTGATGAAAAGCGTAAGTCTGCTGGTAGTTTTGGCAAGGGTGTTAGAAAAGGTACACGCAGGAAAGATGGTTTTGTTGGTCAGCGTTCTAAAGATGATGATTTTACCAACTCACGCAAGCAGGGTGCTACTGGACGTTCACCACGTACTTCCTCTCCTCGTCCAACTTCCTCCCGTTCTTCTGGTACTCGTTCTTCTTATAGCGCACCAAAGAAATAGTTTCTGCACTTTTGTTTTCTTGGGTGATAGTTT
>CAYJFF010000174.1:0-1990 GCA_964369345.1 uncultured Oscillospiraceae bacterium | reverse complement strand
ACTGCTGTCGAGATGCTAAATGACGGTTATGAGATTATCATTATGGATAACTTTTATAACTCTAAACCAGATGCGCTAGACAAGATAAAATCTATCACTGGTAAGGACTTCAAGTTCTATGAGTGTGATATGCGCGATAAAGAAGCAATGACAAAGATATTTGCAGAGAATAGCATAGAGGCTGTTATCCACTTTGCTGGACTAAAAGCAGTGGGCGAGTCCGTGCAGAAACCACTGGAGTACTACGAGACTAATATAGGTGGCACATTTGTACTGCTTGAGTGCATGAAAAATGCTGGCTGTAAGAATATAGTATTTTCATCGTCTGCTACAGTATATGGTATGAATAACCCTGTGCCTTTCCGTGAGGAATACCCAACATCTGCTACCAACCCATATGGCTATACCAAGGTTATGATAGAGCAGATAATAAACGATGTTTGTGTTGCAGATAGTGATTTTAGTGCTGTGCTACTACGCTACTTTAACCCTATCGGCGCTCACACAAGCGGGCTTATAGGCGAAGACCCCAATGGCATACCTAACAATCTACTACCATTCGTTGCACAGGTAGCAGCTGGCAAGTTACCACAGCTTTCTGTTTTTGGCAACGACTATGACACTGTAGACGGTACTGGCGTGCGTGACTATATTCATGTAGTAGACCTTGCACTTGGGCATATCGCTGCACTAAAATATGCAGTAAAAAGCAAATCTTCAAGAGCTATAAACCTTGGCACTGGCAAGGGCACTAGTGTACTTGAGATTGTAACAGCATTTGAAAAAGCAAGTGGCAGAGAGGTTGCATACAAAATTTGCGACCGCCGTGCTGGTGATATCGCTAGCTGTTATGCAGAAACTGCACTAGCAAAAGAGCTACTAGGCTGGACTGCTCAGCGTGATATCGACGATATGTGTCGTGATGGTTGGAACTTTGCTAAAAATACTTATCTAGGTTAATCATACATAATCTTTGTTCGCTACGCTTTGTTTGTATAGGCGTGGCGGGCAAAGATTTTTTGCTATTTATAAGAATATAATATGGAGGTACCAAGATGAACAAAGAATACATTTACCCATTTTTAGAGGACTTACAGAGCAGAATAGACACAGCACAAGAGGATAGACTGTGGGCAGAGTGGACTGCTTTTGCAGATGGTGAATATGGCGAAAAACCTTTTGTTCCCACACCTAGAGAGTGTGCACCCCCTAAGATAGTTTGGGAGCAAATTTCTATAAATGCAGCACTGGGTGACCGTGATAAAATGATAGTATCACAGCTTGCTATATGCTCAAAAATGTTAGAGAATGGCTCCGACAAGATAATGCAAATCAGACCTAACTATGGTATAGGTATCCTGCCATCACTCTTTGGGGTAGAGCCATTTATTATGTCAGAAGAAGCCAACACACTACCAAATGTACGCCCATTCAAGAACGGTATAGAAGATATCCGTGCAATGGTGGAGCAACCAGTGCCGGACCTAAATCTTGGCTATGGTGCAGATGTTTTTGCATTTGGTGAGAATATGCTAGAGCTGTTTGCAGATTTTCCCGTACTAAGCAAGTATATTTTCCTTGAGCACCCAGACTGCCAAGGACCTATGGACGTTTGCGAGCTACTATGGGGCAGTGAGATTTTCCTAGACCTGTATGATGAGCCAGAGCTTGCACACAGAGCACTAGAAAAAATATCAGATACATACGAGGCTTTTCTTGGTAGGTGGTTTGACACAATAAAAAGACCCATGGGTTACCATACATATGGCTTCAAGCTGCACAAAGGTAATATAGTAGTCAGAGATGACTCTGCAATGAATATGTCACCAGATTTTTACAAGGAATTTATAGGGCCATATAACGAGCGTGTGCTCAAATTCTTTGGTGGTGGCGGTATACATTTCTGTGGTAGGGGTGAGCATTTCATAGAGCCAATGTCACAGATAGATGGACTTTTTGCTGTGGATATGTCACAGCCACACCTAAATAA
>CAYJFF010000173.1:0-2002 GCA_964369345.1 uncultured Oscillospiraceae bacterium | reverse complement strand
TGTCGGGCGTTCCCGACTCGTGACGAACAAGTAACGAAAAAGGGCAGAGACTATCACCTTTTACAAACTAACCACAGAGGCACAAACTATCACCCCAAAACGGCAGAGATTAAAACAAGTTTTGGACATAAAAAAACGCCCATAGCGTAAACTATGAGCGAAAAGTGTGTCGAGAAATCTCGACTGGTTGCCCGACTAGGATTCGAACCCAGACAAACAGAGTCAGAGTCTGCTGTGCTACCGTTACACAATCAGGCAAAATATAATACTATCTGGATAGCTATTGTAGTATATCACAAAGCAATATACTTGTCAATAAAAAAATAAGAAAAAATACTAGAATATATACTATAGTGTGAGTCAATAAAAATAAGTGATTGGTACGAATGTGATATTGCAAAACTATAGGAGAAATGTTATAGTACTATAAGAAATATTTTGAGGTTTAAAATAAACAAGGAGATTAGATATGCTGGAAGACTTAAAACAAAAAGTATATAGAGCTAATATGTTACTACCTAAATACAATCTTGTTACATTTACTTGGGGCAATGTGAGCGAGATAGACAGGGGAAGTGGCCTGATAGTTATAAAACCATCTGGTGTGGATTATGATGAGCTGACACCGGAGGAGATGGTGGTGGTGGACCTTGATGGAAATGTAGTCGAAGGAAGGTTTAAACCATCATCGGACACAAAGACACATATCGAGATTTACAAGGCGTTTGAGGAAGTCGGTGGTATTACACATACTCACTCTACTTGCGCGACATCATATGCACAGGCTGGTGTTGATTTACCATGCTATGGTACCACACACGCAGACTATATCTATGGTAGTGTACCATGTGTGCGCAACCTAACACGTGCAGAAATTGATGAAGATTATGAGAAAAACACAGGGCTACTTATTGCAGAGCACTTCCAGTCAAAAGACTATTTGGCAACTCCCGCTGTGCTATGTAAAAATCATGGGCCGTTTACATGGGGGAAAGATGCAAAAGACTCCGTGCACAATGCCGTGGTACTGGAAGAAGTAGCAAAAATGGCTATCTATACCAGAATACTAAACCAAGATGCTAACCCCGCTCCACAAGTGTTACAGGATAAACATTATTATAGGAAACACGGCGCAAATGCCTACTATGGACAAAAATAAAGAGGTAAATATGAAAGATATAATTATAAATGGCGAGGCAGTGCTTGGCATAGAGCTAGGCTCTACACGTATAAAAGCAGTACTAACTAACGCTAACTGCACCACTATAATAGCGAGCGGTGTTTATGACTGGGAAAACGACTTCCAGAATGGATATTTTACATACTCAGAGCAAGCGATATTTACTGGGATTTCTGAGTGTTATAGTGACCTTGCACAGAATGTTAAAAACCAGTATGGTGTAGAGATATCAAAGCTGAAATCTATAGGTATCTCCGCTATGATGCATGGGTATATAGCTCTTGACACAGCTGGAAATATGCTTGTCCCATTTAGGACATGGCGCAATACCACAACTGCTAAGGCAAGCGAGATACTAACAGAAAAATTTGAATATAATATCCCACAACGCTGGAGTATAGCACACCTGTATCAAGCTATGTTAAACGAAGAAAGCCACATAGCAGATATTGATTATCTGACTACGCTATCAGGGTATCTACACCTTAAACTAACAGGAGAAAAAGTGCTTGGTGTGGGCGATGCGTCTGGTATGTTCCCTATAGATATAGAGAAAAGTGATTATAATGCAGATATGGTAGCGAAATTTGCAGATATATCTGGCGGTATGGACCTAAACAAGATACTGCCAAAGGTGCTAGTTGCAGGCGAGAGTGCAGGTGTACTAACTGAAAAAGGTGCTAAGCTACTGGATAAATCTGGCAAGCTACAAGCTGGTATACCACTTTGCCCACCGGAGGGCGATGCTGGTACTGGTATGGTGGCTACAAATAGCGTAGAGGTGAAAACAGGCAATATATCTGCTGGTACTTCTATATTTGC
>CAYJFF010000172.1:0-2123 GCA_964369345.1 uncultured Oscillospiraceae bacterium | reverse complement strand
CGCTAAAAAATTTATAATCATAGACATGGAGATATTAAACTTAATAGAAAAAATGGTGGCACTTGATAGTTTCTTTATATATGATATTTTGGAAATGTCATCACCCATAATAGCAATATCCGCCGCATCAATAGCTATATCACTGCCCATTGTTCCCATAGCAATACCAACTGTTGCTGTTTTTAGTGCAGGTGCATCATTCACACCATCACCAACCATACACACACTTTCATTTTTATCCATCATCGACTTAATAACAGCTACTTTCTCCTCTGGCAACAGTGAAGAATAAATTTTTTGTATACCTACTTTTTCTGCAATGAAATTCGCACTTTTTTCGTTATCACCAGTCAGTAGCACAGTGTTTGCAATACCAGCTGATTTCAGCGAGTTAATAGCACTGCTAGATGTTGATTTTATCTCATCCGAAAGCCCTATAACACCTAATATTTTTTCTGTGTCCGATACTACAATAACTGCTTTTCCTTTTTCTCTAAGAGCCACTATAGCTTTAGCATCTTCATCAGATATGGATACTTTAGCATTATCTCCTATCAGCTTTTCATTTCCACAGAATACCACTTTTCCCTTTACATTTGCACTTATACCCTTTCCCACTGTCATGGCAAAGTCGCTTATATCAGCAATATCTATTTTGCTAGCTACTGCATAGCTAACAACTGCCTTGCCTATTGGGTGCTCCGAACGGCTCTCCACTGATGCCACCAAAGACATGAATTCATCCTCATCCCTGCTAAGACAGACTATATCACTTACTACTAGCTTACCGTGTGTTATTGTGCCTGTTTTATCAAAAGCTACTGTAGATACTTTTCCCATTTGCTCCAACGCTTCACCAGATTTTATTAGCACACCATTTTTTGTTGCTTGCCCAATGGCAGCCATGATAGAAGTAGGTGTTGCAAGAGCTAGTGCACATGGACAAAAAACTACAAGTATAGTAACTGCACGTACTAGAGCATCGTCGGGCTGTTTTAATACAAATGCAAATATGATATATGTAACTATGGCTATCAAACATGCGGACGGCACAAGATACGCTGCCCATTTATCTACTATTTTTTGTGTAGGTGCTTTATTGTTTTCTGCTTCTTCTACCAGCCTAATCATTTTTTGTAGAGATGAGTTAGCAAACGATTTGCTCACTTTCACATCTACAGCTCCAAAGCGGTTTAGAGTCCCTGTAAATACTTCGTCACCAACATTTTTATCTACAGGCAAGCTCTCCCCCGTCATAATACTTTGGTCGATAGTAGTATTGCCAACTAATATAATGCCATCTGCTGGGAAACTCTCCCCCGGCAAAATCCTAATAACATCACCCTGTGAAATATCCTTAGCATCTACCATTACTTCCCCAGAGGATGATATAACTCTGCCCTGTGTAGGAACAAGGTTGAGAAGTTTTTCTATACCTTTTTTTGCTTTTTCTACTGTTTTATCCTCTAGCCACTCCCCCAGTGCCATTATAAAGGCTACTTCACCTGCGGCAAAAACATCACCTATATACACTGCCGCAATCATTGCAATAGTAATGAGCAAAGGTGACGTTATTCTTTTATCTAATGTATTGACCACTGCACTATAAGCAAGTGGTATTCCAGAGATAATTAGTGATACCCATGCGGGGTTTATAGGGCTTGTTATCTCAATGTTCATTAGTGGAAAAATATATTCTAATAGAAAACTTGCAAAAAGGAATATACCCGAAATCCATAGCATTGGAATAGAGTTCAGTTTATTGATGTACTGTTTCATAGTGCCTCCTCTAAATTGTTTTTGAGAATTGGTTAAGTGCAGAAATCAGCTTATCTATCGTTTCTTCCTCTTTTCCAGATGTAATTCCATCTAGCACGCAGTGGTGCATATGCCCTTCCAGTATAGCTTGGCCTGTTTTGTGCAGCGCTGACTTTACAGCACCAATTTGAATTAAGATATCCTCACAAGCTTTATCTTCGTTTACCATTTTTTGTATACCACGTACTTGACCTTCAATTTTCTTCAGACGCTTATTTATAGCATCTACATCCATACATTGTTTCATATTACACCTCTTTCTATACCCGTAGGGGGTATAGGTATATTGTACAACAAAATTATCT
>CAYJFF010000171.1:0-2166 GCA_964369345.1 uncultured Oscillospiraceae bacterium | reverse complement strand
AAACGAGGACACCGAGATGGTTGATGTTAAATTCAACACAACTTGCCCAAACTTTAAACATATGGAAAATAGTCTTGTGGAATTCGACCCGCTTGTAGTATGTTTCGAGAAAATAGGCAATGGTGAAATTTTTGAGCTTTTTAGGAAAAGTTGCCCACATAACGCCTGTCCCATACCCACAGCAACACTAAAAGCAATAGAGGTGGCAGACGGACTGGCACTACCGCAAGATGTCACAATAAAAATAGAAAAGTAATAATTATAGGAGGATATGAAAATGAAACTAGCAAACCTAGTTGGTGAGAGATTTAAGGAAAGGCCATCGGACTGTGTAATAGACAGCCACGCGCTAATGGTTAGGGGAGGATATATCAAGCAAGTAGCAAATGGTATATACTCATCTTTCACACCACTAAAGAGAGTAACAAGAAAAATAGAGCAGATTATCCGTGAAGAGATGGATAAAATAGACGGACAAGAGGTTTCTTTCCCTGTAGTTCTGCCTGCATCATTGTGGGAGGAATCTGGCAGATACGAGAGTGTAGGTGCAGAGCTTATGCGCCTTAGCGACCGTAATAATGTTGGCTATGTGCTGGGTATGACACACGAGGAAGCATCTGTTCAGCTTGTGCGCGAATATGGCCAAAGTTACTCCAAGTACCCATTTATGATATACCAAATACAGACAAAGTTCCGTGATGAAGCTCGCCCACGTGCTGGTCTTATCCGTGTGCGTGAGTTCACAATGAAAGATGCTTATTCTTTCCACACATCACATGAGGACCTAGAGCAGTATTATGATAGATGTCACAAGGCATATGAGCGTATCTATGCAAGAGCAGGGCTAACAAATGTTATCTCTGTTGCGTCTGACTCTGGCATGATGGGTGGTAGCTTATCGCACGAGTTTATGTTCCTAACCCCTATAGGTGAGGACACCATTGTTTCTTGCAAAGACTGTGGCTACAGCGCAAATATGGAGGCTGCTCCAACTATCATAGAGAACAAAAAAGATGATGTGTCTGACGAGCTAACACTTGTTCACACACCTAATATGGCTAGTATAGAGGACGTTTGCAACTTCGTTGGTGTGCCACAGGAAAAAAGTTGCAAGGCTGTTGTATATCAAAGAAATACAGATGATAGCTATGTTGTTCTGTTTATCCGTGGTGATTACGAAGTAAACGAAGCTAAGCTAAAGAACGTGCTAGGCTGTGAAGTTTACCCTGCTATAATAACAGAGGACTGTGGCATAGTGGCTGGGTTTATCGGTGCTCACGGTTTTGGTGCTGACTGTACTGTGCTATATGACAAAACTCTACAGGGCACAAACAATATGCTATGTGGCGCAAACAAAGTGGACTACCACTACACAGGCCTTGACCTTTCCCGTGATGTAGCAGAGGATATAGACTTTGTAGATGTTTCTAAAGTGCAAGCTGGCGGTGTTTGCCCAACTTGTGGCAAAAGTACACTGGAAATTAGCCGTGGTATTGAAGTCGGTAATATATTCCAGCTAGGCACAAAATACAGCAAAGCTATGAATATGACATATCTAAACGAAAAAGGTGAGTCCGAGAACCCAATTATGGGCTGTTATGGTATAGGTGTGGGTAGGCTTGCAGCATCTGTTTGTGAGCAGAGCCATGATGATTACGGCCCAATGTGGCCTATGGCAATCGCACCTTGGCAAGTGCATATCTGTGCTGTACGTGCAGATGATGCTGATGTAAAAGCTACAGCGGACGAGCTATACACCACACTGCAAAATGCAGGCATAGAGGTAATCTACGACGACAGGACAGTGAGCGCTGGTGTTATGTTCTCCGATGCTGACCTACTAGGTGTGCCACTGAGAGTTATTGTTAGCCCACGTAACCTAAAAGAAAACTGCTGTGAAATTGTCAGCCGTGACAAATCAATCTCACAAAAAACTGACAAAACTGCTTGTGCAGATGAGCTAGTTAAGCTAGTAAAAGAGATGCTTACTAAATAAATCCACACAACTACAAAAGGAACAACGAACCACGTACGGCTCGCTGTTCCTTTTTTTGTGCCTATAATTAACACTATATGTGTGACTTATCATAGCTTTGTCATCTCACTTTTTTATTCTCGGGCATAAAAATTCGCCCCCACCTCAATGGTAGGAGCGATATTGCCTGT
>CAYJFF010000170.1:0-2625 GCA_964369345.1 uncultured Oscillospiraceae bacterium | reverse complement strand
ACGGCAGGGGTATTTCGTTTTCTGAGGAAACCGACTTAGGCTCCGCCTAAGCACCGCAATTTTTTGAAAAAAATTGAGTAAAACTTCTAGGTGACTTTGTCAAAGAGCATAAGTTGTTATAAAACTTACCGTAGTAGTGTTCGCATTATAAGACTTTGGCTAGCTGCGCTTTCTCGCTCTCACTCAGAAAAACATAATATGTATCGTTTCTAATAATTTTTTGTACAGTACTTTTATACCATAGGGCAGTGTTCTTATATTTATCGCTCTTTACAATGCCGTTATCATACTTGTACTTACTGGGTGGTGGGATATTCTTCTCGTTTAGTATCTTTGCTATTTTATACTCTGTTGCACCATCTATAAATAATGCAAAAATCTCTTTTACAATGCTAGAAACCTTGCAGTCCTCCACTAGGTGCTTATCTTGTAGTAAAAAGCCATATGGTGCCACGGAGCCACAGAACTCGCCACTCTCTCTTTTGGCTCTATATGCGCTCTTTATTTTTCTGGAGATATCACGCACAAACATCTCATTTAGCAGGTTTTTTATAGGCAGAGCTAGGCTGTCGTTTGTGCTACAGGTGCTACTGTCATAGTTATCATTTATGGATATAAAACGCACACCAAGGAGTGGGAATATGTTCTCGATATACGCCCCAGTTTCTAGGAAGTTTCTGCCAAATCTGGACACATCTTTGACTACTACGGTGTTTATGAGCCCTTTTTTTATGTCATCAATCATCTGCAAAAACCCACATCTGTTAAAATTACTACCAGTCCTGTTTACATCTTCATAAAAGGCGTGAAAAGCTAGCTCGTTATGTTCACTTACAAAGCGTGATATTAGCTCTTTTTGGTTACTAAGAGAGTTACTCTCTTTTTTACGCATATCCTCCACAGATAGGCGCACATACCCACCCACGCGGTAGCTCACTGTTTCTTGGTAGCTTGTTTTATCTGGCTTTCGGCTTACTCTAGCCACTGTTTACACCACCTTTTCTTCCCAGAAACGAAAGATAATTCTAATAGACTTATCTTCGGCAATCTCTATCCTATCAATAAAATTAGCGACCAGTTTTTTACTAAGCTCAAGGTCACTTATGGAGAAACTAGCAGTGCTCGTGGTGCTTTTTAGCTCCTCTAGCTCGTCCCAAATCTCTTGTAACTGCTGGGATACCTCGTGCAGTCTAGCCGTGTAGCTTTCGGTGTAAGTATTAAAGTCCGCCAAAGACAAAATACCATCTTTGTAGTCCTCGTAGGTAGATAGCCTTAGCTTTTCGTACTTGTGTAGCTCGTCATTTTTTATTTGCAAGCGTTGCTCCAAATGATAGACATTATTGCTATGTATTGGCATGGCTGTGCTATCGTCCAGTAGCAGTGCCAGATAAACAGATAATAGCTTGTGCACTACACCTATAATCAAGCTCTCTGCTGTGTTATGGGTGCTACAGCCAGCATTTGTTTTGTTTTTGCCACAGACATAGTAGATGTATTTTTTGTCACTCCTTGTTACAGTTTTTCGTACCATATTATATCCACAATCAGCGCAGAAAAGCACACCCGATAGTGGATATTCCTGCTCTTTTTGTGGTGATACCCGTGTGTCCTGTTCCATCAAACCTTGTACGAATTCAAACTGTGCTTTTCTTATAATAGGCTGGTGGTTATCAGCTATTACTACCCAGTCTTTCCGTGGTTTTGGTACTAGCTTTTTAATCTTGTGGCTGGGTGTAGTAACTTTACCCTGACTTAGCGTGCCTGTGTAGATGTCATTTTTTAGGATACGGTTAACGGCACTCACCGACCATTTTGCTTTTCTCATACTATCGAATGGTGTTGTGTAATTAAGACCGCGCATCTTTTTATATTCAGATGGGGACAGCTCACCCCGACAATTCAGTACATCTGCGATTTTTTGCCCAGAATATCCACTTTCTTTCAGGTGGAATATTTCACGCACAACAGTAGATGCATACTCGTCTACTTCTAGCTTGTTTTTATTAGACGGTGACTTTTGGTAGCCATAAACTGCAAAAGCACCGATAAACTCACCTTTTTTTCTCTTTACTTCCATTTGGCTACGTATTTTTACAGAGATATCTCTAAGATACGCGTCATTCATTAGATTTTTGAAAGGTATCAAAATTTCATCAGCATCACTTTTTTCGCTGGTGCTATCATAGTTATCATTGATAGAAATAAAGCGAACACCAAGAAAAGGGAACACATTTTGTATGTACTTGCAAGACTCTATATAGTTCCTGCCCAGCCTAGAAAAGTCTTTTACAATAACGCAGTTAATTTTACCATCTCGGATGTCATTCATCATATTCTGGAATGCTGGCCTGTTAAAATCTGCACCACTATATCCATCATCTCTATATATGTAGCCCAGCTCCATGTTATCACTTTTATTAATATACTCAATTATCAAGTCTACTTGGTTTTTTATGCTCTCACTGGTGGTGTGCGTGCTATCCTCTTTAGAGAGCCTTGTGTATATTGCCACTCTATATTCCATTACTCCCCCTAAAACGTGTTAAGATATGATTTTATACATTCTTCGAATGTAGGGCCGTCTTCTGTAAACTCTAAAGTTACGAGTACTTTGCCGTATCTAAA
>CAYJFF010000169.1:0-2680 GCA_964369345.1 uncultured Oscillospiraceae bacterium | reverse complement strand
TGAGGATAAGCTCTCCGACATACTGGGAGGAGATACAAGCACACTTAGCAATGTTTATTTTATGCTATATAACCTTGGCGCAATGCTTGTTATAATCAAGTTTCTGCAACTTGGTTTTATGACATATGTAGCGTGGGTGGACGGTGATGTGGACGCTTCGCCTGTTCAGTTTTTGATAAAATTTGCGTTTGCTACTACATTTCTAATAATATTTCCAACAGCATATGACTATGCACGCAATTTCTTTAGGGAAATAGCGCAGGCATCCATAGATTATGTGGGTACTTTTAATCACGACCTTGTCGACCACTTAGCTAATATTCTTATGGGAGGCAATCTGCTCACTGCAATATTGTTTATAGTGTATTTGGTGAACTTCGTTATACTTTATTTCTCTTTCTTTAAAAAGGGTGCAGAGCTGTTAATACTCCGCCTTGGTTTTCCACTAGTGGTGGGTGGATTTATGAACGGTGACCGCAGTCTATTCAATGCATATATACAACAATTTCTAAAAGCTTTTTTAACTATTATTATACAGCAGTTTTGCTTGCATTTATCTATGAGAATACTAATTGATGGTGGTGGAATAGCAGACAATTTTACCAGTACTGTATGGGATAGTATGTGTATTGCAATAGCATTTCTATTACTTGCAAACTCTACCCCCGCACTACTTAATCAGTTTGTTATACCTAGCAGTGGTGGAGGCGTTATGAATAAAGCTCATAGTGCTACTATGATTGCAAGTTCGGTGAAAAACTTGATTATAAAGAAATAGTTAGTTGAGGTGTATATGGATATATTGGAAAGTTTAAAAGCGTTTCTACAAACAATAATTGTAACAGGTGGTGCTGTAGCGATTATAGCCTGTTTAATCAAATCAGCATACAGTGATGAGGGCGAAAAATTGCGAAAACGTGCTATCAACATACTAATTTTTGTTATTCTATCACAGCTTATAATTGAAGTGTATAACATATTGGTGACGTATTTAGGCGAGGGAGGTAACCCATTTTGAGTGGACAAAAAAAGTTATATATACCCAGTAACATATCTTTGCGAAAAGAGATATGGCAGGGATTTGGATACAAGGAGCTTGTAATTACAATAATCGTATCAAGCGTGGCGCTGATTATACTGCTTGTTTTGCTTGCTATGTCTGTTATTGAGCTTTTTTGGTTGATGGCAATATTTTTTGGCATAGTGGCATTTACTGCTGTGTTTTTGCAAAAGGTGGATAATAATCTTTCTGCTATAGACTACATCGTAATAACTATTGACTTTAACAAGAAACAGCAAAAATTTGTGTACAAGGAGGTGCAAAATGTTTTCGAAGACACCAAAAGTTGATTTAAAAAACCAAACAGCACAGGAATTTATAAACATAAGTCAAATAACAGACAAAGGTATTTTAGTAAGTAACGATAATTTTCTTTTCTCTTACATATGGGTGAAAGCTCGTGATAATAACCTACTAGAAGATACTGATAAAGAGCATTATTTTAAAAATCTAGCTATTGCCCTCGAGGGCGAAAAGCAAGCTTGGCAGATAGTTAGCATACCAAGGGTAGTTGACATCAATGCCCTTGTTGAAAACCTCTATAGCTTGCGCAGAAAGACCACAGATAACGCTAAATTAAATCTACTAAATAACGAGATACAAGCAATAAAGGACATTGCTACTGAGGGGCTAAAAGAGCCTCTAATATTTATTAAGCTTTGGCAAAAGAATGGAAAGTTAGCAGAGAATGTATTAATGGAGCGTACACACGACCTACGCAACAGACTAACAGAAAGTAATGTATATGCGGAAATATTCGATAAAAAAGATGTAACATATATCTGCAAAATATATGCTGAACTAGGACGTCATCAAAGTGATGATGACGAGGATATTGAAGTTGTCCCGGTTATAAAACAGAAAAAGAAAAAAGGAATTGAGATTGAAAGCGATATAAACTTGTCTATGCTCACCCCACTAGGTGGGTTGACATTCAAAAATAACAAGCTAATCGTAGGAGGCACAACGGGCAGGATATATGCCGCCACAAAATTTACAGCAGACCTAAGCTATGATTGGCTAGTCAGAGCTGTAAACTGTACAGAGGCGATTACAACTATTACATTCAATCTTAGTAATGCGAGCGAGCTAGGTGATGCATTGGCTAGAGCTGTTAGAGCCGGTATGGTAGATGCTAACAGCACAAATGATGCTAGAGCGCAAAAACAAGCCCTTAAACGTGCTGAAGATAGCGATACTATGCTTGGTATGCTTGACCAAAAAGGTGCTAGTATCGGGCAGTGTTCTATTGTTATAATGCCATTTACTGATGATGAGGATAAACTCGATGATGTGTGCAGACGAGTGAACACCATATATGCCGCTAATAGAATAAAGTTAAGACCACTGGGACAACTACAACAAGAGGCGTTTAAAACAATATCGCCATATTACACTCCCGATAGTCGTATTTTGGATATATCAGAAAGAATAATGCCGCTGGCTACACTAACAGGCGGCTCACCTATGACTGTTAATGTCTATAAAGATGATAATGGTTTATATTTCGGCAGAACAGTTGACGGTGGTATAGTATCGCTAGATTTACTCAAGCGTGGAGCTGACAGAACAAACTCCAATTTTGTTGTGACAGGTAAACCAGGAACAGGAAAGAGTACC
>CAYJFF010000168.1:0-2720 GCA_964369345.1 uncultured Oscillospiraceae bacterium | reverse complement strand
GGAGCTACAGAGCTACTGGACGGAGCCACAGAGCTACTAGAAGGGGCTACAGAGCTACTGCTTGGTGCTGGTGTAACTGTGCCTGTAGATGCACCAGCAAGCTTGATATCACTAATAACATAGTCGCCAAGTGTGTTTGTCTTGAACTGTAGAGCATCTATGTCGCTATTATATGTTCCTGTTATTAGGGTTAGTTCATCATTTTCGCCACGGCTATATAAATACTCGTCGCTATCCATATAAATACTCAAAGTACCGTTAAGGTCAAAAGTGGGGTTGGATGCCCAGTTCAAGAAGCGCAAATCTGCATCAGAGTATTGCTTAGCGAAGCTAACATCATATAGCGAGTTATGCCCAAGGAAAAGCTCGTCTTGTTCCACTACTTTGACTTCAAATGTCGCAACTTCATCGAATGTGTTGTCGTCTACAAACTCAGCATATAGCATACCAACATCATCACCGTCATCAGTTTTGAAATACACTGTGCCAAACTGATAATCTGGTGGTAGACTGAATTCATCATCGCCCCAGTCCTCCATTTGCAAACGCTCCATTGGTTGCAAATACAAGTCGCCTTCCATTATCTCTGCAACATATTTATCCCTTGTGCGTTTTGCTGTTATGGTTATTTCACCGCTAATCATAACCTCGTCATCATCGCCGTTGGACGGACGCATTAGCATATATGCATCACCGTTGAAAAAATATACACGAACAACGCTAGAACGACCATTGTCTAGGTCCATAGAAATACTAAAGTCATCATCATCAAAGTAAGCAGTAAGCTCGTCACCTTCATCATCAAAAAAACCCTCTATAAGTACGGACTGACCAGGGTATGGGTTGTATGGTGTAAATGTAGAAAATGCCAGTGCCCCCACGGTAAGCACTGTTATTGCTAGGGTAACCTGTAGTATAGCACGCAAATGTTTCATTAGTTTCTCTCCTATCATTTATATTGTTTTGCGACAAAACTCACATTATGCAAGCTTTGTTCACAGTATTATTAACAATAAATTTAATTTCATTTTACCTTGTTTTAAACAAAATGTCAATACATAAGCTTTTTGTAGATAAAGCATAAATATTAGTAGAAAATAAAACATTTTTGACAAGTGCTTACTTGATATTTTTGCGTATGCAGTATATAATGAGAGTTGTAGTAATGAAAGGGGCTGAACATTATGAATTATAAAAAATTACAAAATGGCAGTGACGTGCGTGGTATTGCAATGCAGGGCGTGAAAGGCGAAGAAATAAACCTTACACCACAGGTAGCTTGCGATATTTCTGCTGCATTTGCTAGGTGGCTAAAAACTCACAAAAATATAACAAACCCTATAGTTTCTGTGGGTAGGGACTCACGCCTTACAGGTGAGGCAATGGCAAAGGGTGTTGTAGCTGGTCTTTCCAATATGGGTGTTACAGTATACGACTGTGGTATGGCTAGTACTCCTGCTATGTTTATGTCCACTCTTTTTGCAGATTTTGGCTGTGATGGTGCTATTATGATAACAGCGAGCCACTTGCCTTTTAACCGCAATGGGCTTAAATTTTTTACAAAAGATGGCGGTCTGGAGCACGAGGATATAGAAGATATTTTGGCAGACTGTAGCCAAGAAGATATAGAGATAGGCTCTGTTAGTGGGCAAAAACGCGACCTAATAGCAGTGTATAGCGAGCACCTATGCGATGTTATACGTAAGGGTATAAACTCCACAGAGAACTACGACAAGCCACTAAGTGGTTTTAAAATAGCTGTAGACGCAGGCAATGGCGCAGGTGGCTTTTTTGCTGATAAAGTACTGGTGCCACTGGGTGCAGACACTACTGGTAGCCTGTTCTTAGAGCCTGATGGCAACTTCCCCAACCACGTACCAAACCCCGAAAATAAAGAGGCTATGGAGGCGATATCTGGCACTGTGGTTGCAAATAAATGCGATATCGGTATTATATTTGACACTGATGTAGACCGTGCAGCAGCTGTAGACAGCACAGGTATGGAGCTATCACGCAACAAGCTTATAGCTGTAATGGCGGCTATAGTGGCGGACGAATACCCAAGCTCAGTTGTGGTTACAGACTCTGTTACATCGGCACAGCTGGGTGTGTTTATAGAAGATGAGCTAGGCTGTGTGCACCACAGATATAAGCGTGGGTATAAGAATGTAATAAACGAGGCTATAAGGCTAAATGCACAGGGGAAAGAGTGCCAACTAGCGATAGAAACCAGCGGACATGGTGCACTAAAAGAGAACTATTTCCTTGATGACGGTGCATATCTGTCTGCAAAGATAATAATAAAAGCTGTACGCCTAGCACAGGAGGGCTCATCACTGGGCGACTTGTTACTTAAACTGCAAGAACCTCTGGAGGCACGCGAGTTTAGGATAAAAATAACAGATGAGAACTTCTTGGAGTATGGCAAATCAGTGCTAGCGGATATAGAGAAACTAGCAAAGAACAAGCCAGACTGGTCTACAGCGCCAGATAACCACGAGGGATACCGTGCGACAATCCCAACGCATGAGGGCTGGTTTTTACTGAGAATGTCACTGCACGACCCACAAATGCCACTGAATATTGAGAGCAATATTAGTGGTGGTGTAAAGAGCATAGCTAGCGAGATAAAAGCATTTTTATCTGCATATGACAAGCTGGATTTATCTTGTTTTAAGAGCAAGTAATAGCAGACGCACAAAACGGATAGTAGCAACACA
>CAYJFF010000167.1:0-2781 GCA_964369345.1 uncultured Oscillospiraceae bacterium | reverse complement strand
TAAACAAGAAAAATATAAATAATAAAGAGAAAACTATTTTAATGATATTGCCAACTAATTTCTTTTTGTTCATTTATTTTTCCTCGACTATATGACAACTAAATGTATTTTCATCAATATCAAAAACTGTTTTTTGTGTGAATTTAGTAGCATTCTGTATTGCTACCCCAGTTTTTACAAGCAAGTCGCTACTCATATAAAATTTACCACTCGCTACGTGTCGCATAGACATGTTGCTTGCTCTCTCGAGTGTAAAAGGCTTATTTGCGAACACTTCATCATGCATCACAACGCTATCTGCATTAAGCTCAATTTTCCTAGAAAAAGAAACATCATCATGCTTGTCTACAAAAATAATTGCCTTTTTCAAAAATTTAATTATTTTGTTACCAAACACAAACGCTACCCCACGAAGCCCCATGTTAAGTATGGGTGATGGTACTTTTAGCTTGATTTTATTAAAGTTTCCAGATACAGAATATACATCATTATCATACACAACACCATAGGCTTGGTCTATCCAGTTTGTTACTGCTACACAGCCTTTGCCGTAGTTTATCCTGTAACCACAATCTATAACTTTCTCTACTCCATCTACATATAGTTTGATAAGTCCACCCTTTTTCATAGAAATAAAAGTTGAATACTTGTCGTTTGTGAAAGAAATAAGTCCAGCTTCTTGAAAAACTTTGTTGTGGCTGTACTCAAATGGCAGTGGCTCTGCCGCGCAAATTGTCCCGCCCTGCCTTTTTTCGAGAGCACGCAAGCAAGAGTGTATTAAGTAGTGAGAAAAGTATCTATCATCAGTTGAGTTCATAAAATAATCACTACGCCTAGTGTCCCCAAACAATACTTCTATCGCACGTTCTGCTATCCCCACACCATTGCATGCCAATACTTGCAAACCATTAGGCAAAAAATATGTAGTGTTTCTTGAACCATACTCTCCACCAACGGTGCCATCTGGGTGAATAAAATACTGAATAAAGCTCATAGCTTGTTGCATTGGCTCGTATACTTTGGCATCATTGCTCATATGGTAATATTCACAAAGCATATCAAAACAAACACTGAGGTATCCAAGGTCTGCACCACCATATTCAGGAAACCAACCTTCGCCAGACTGTAATGACAATATTCTCTCAAGCTTTTTCTCGGCAGCAGTTAGTATCCATGTATCGCCCAGCAAAGTATATGCACTATAGAGTGCAGTTATTGATGCCATTTCTTGGTTAAAAGCGTGCTCCTCTATATGTTCTGATAGATACTTACAGGTTTTTCTGATTTTTGCACTTATTTTATCTGATGTATATTTTAGTCGTTTGCATACCTCACAAGCTGAGTACAACGAAAATGCTGTTGGTGGAAAACCATGTTCCCATGGGTAATATTCGTTATAAGATCCATCTCTTAGCTGTATCTTAGCCCAATAGTCCACCGTAGCAATGGCCCAATCTTTGACATTTTCATTGTTGTAATAAATATTACCATCAAAATCCAACTTATAGCAAATAGCAAGTGCCAGCCCTGACTGCTGTAGTATAGCTGATGAAAAATCTCGTATTTTTAAATGCCAATGGTTTCTATCACAACTACCATATGTAGTAGAGTGCTTATCCCTATCTATTTGAGTAAGAACACGAGGCATATTATCAAGTATGAATTGCTTGTACATTTAAACATTTTCCTCATCATTTCTATTTTTTTGCACTTCTGCTTTTCTAACGCGATACTGCACATCTTCCAAGATTTTTCTGTTAGCAGATATGATATCTGCAAGCATACCTATAGAAATGGTTTGGAAACCTATTATGCTAAAAATAGCAGCCAATATCAAAGACTGTATGTGCCCAGCACCTGGATTTTGAATCAACAAAACAATATATCTTATTCCGATACCAATTCCACATAGCATCAATATAGCACCTATCCACAAGAAAAATGTTAGTGGCCTATACATCATAAACGAGCGAACAATTACTACAGCCGAGCGCTGCATATATTTCCACATGCTAGAGAACAGCCTAGATGGACGAGTTTCTGGGTTGGTACGAATAGGCACAGATGATATAGCTGTTTTGTTTCTACCTGCTTGTATTATTGTTTCCAGTGTGTATGTATATTCGTTTATTACATTTAGCCTAAGCGCTGCCTCACGTGAATAGGCTCTAAAGCCACTTGGTGCATCTGGTACTTTTGTTTTTGATGCAACACGAACTACCCAACTACCTAGCTTTTGAAACTGCTTTTTCTTCCACGAAAAATGCTCTGTATCCATAATAGGTCGCTCGCCTATTACAATATCAGATACACCTTCCAGTATTGGTCTAACCAGTTTTTCTATATCAGCACCACAGTACTGGTTGTCAGCATCAGTATTAACTATAATATCTGCCCCCAGCCTTAGACAAGCATCTATGCCTGCCATAAAACCTTTTGCTAGCCCCTTATTGCGTGTTTGTTTAACTACGTGGCTTACTCCACACTCCCTAGCTACTTCCACAGTACGGTCTTTGCTACCATCATCTATTATCAGGTACTCTATTATGTCTATACCGTCAATTTTTTTGGGTAAATCCGCTATTGTTTCTGGCAGTGTTTTCTCCTCATTAAAGCATGGGATTTGAATTATCAGTTTCATATTGTGCCTCCTATATAGTTTAGAATATATGCAATCTCACGAGTATCAGCTCCAGTACCTAGCTCTGCTGGGATAAAGCTATAATCAGCTACAACCTCTATTATAGTGTCCTCGCCAGCAATAACATAACCCCCTATATC
>CAYJFF010000166.1:0-2883 GCA_964369345.1 uncultured Oscillospiraceae bacterium | reverse complement strand
AGGTTGTATTCTCTACTGCACACACAAACCCAAGCACAGGTATACGCTAATAACACAATAGCCCTACGAGCTACTCCTTTTATATAGAGGGAGTAGCTTGTTCTTGTTATCTTCACTTTTATTCCATAAAATATTACGCACATGGTACAATTCAACTAAAACATTACTTAATATATATAGCAAATTACATATTCACATTTTGTTAAAATAATAGTATAATTATATTACAAATATCTGCTGATGATTTTGTATGACACTACATATAGTCAGCAGTAGGATTTGTACAATAATGAGGAGGAGTATTTATAATGTTTAAATCGAAGAAATTTTTGGCAGCTCTAATGACACTTGTAATGCTTATCAGTGTAACACCACTAAGTGTATTTGCTGCACCAAGTACACCACCAACTATCACGCTTAACCCAATGTACGGCTATTGGAATGGTGACGAAACCCAAACCGAAAACAAAGAATTGCTAGCTAATGTAACTGACTCCAATGGCTGGAAACTGAATGCATCAGATGTGCCACCAATCGAAAATTACCCTCGTGAGTTCTATGGCTGGGTGACAACACCGGGCAATGCACAAAAAGTTAACCTCGAAACAGCTACTTTTGACACTGACACCACGCTGTATGCACAGTGGCTAAAATCAGTGAGTGGCGAAGCGGGTTTCTACGATTCCATACCAAGTAACCTTAGAGTTGGTGACACTTTCCAACTGGAGTTTGCAAACTTTGGTTTTGCAGAAACTGATATCGAGTTGGACTACTACTGCCTAGCATCTACATACGACCCGAATGGCAATGCTCCAGAAGTTTCTGTGGATGAAGTTGCAAGCGTTACCAAAGATGGCTTGGTAACCATACTTGGCACGGGAACCACACAACTAGTTGCAGTAACAAAAGCTAACCACATCTATTCTGCGAGTGTGATAAAACACCCACTTGATGTTGCTACACCTATAACACCATCAGCAAATGGTGAAGTTACACTGTCACTTCCAGCTAGCTTTGCAGAGCTTGCCACTGCAACGGAAATAATGATAGGTTCAAATACATACTCACTAGTACCATACCCTTCTGCTAATGATATTCAAAGGCTGGATATTATGGATGGCTCAAATAAAATTGGCAAAATAGAACCTGTGCTTCTCAATACACGCGCGACGCAACAAGCCGATTATTCCACATTGACACTATATGGAAGTTTTGTTGACAGCCTAGCACAGGAAGTAGGTGCAAATACAGTAGTGGTCGCAGAGATAAAAGGTATTTTAAGCGCTAATGGTTATAGGGATATAACTGCCTATCTTATTACACCATATACATATTCTGTGCTACACAATGCTGATGTAAGTAGTCCAGCGCCTGACCCAGCTACACACTACATCTATTTAGGTGAAGAACAATCTATTGATGTAAGTAACCTTGAACTAGCAAAAACACATAGATTTGTTGATTGGAGAATTACAGCATCTAGAACAGCTGGAACAGCCGCTTCTCTGGACACAGCATTTGCAGCTACATATCTAAACCTAACATCAGCTATGCCTGGCTACGACGCTATGAATTCCCCACATATTACATTTGATGTAAACAACTTAGATTCTATTAACAACTGGATACCAGACTTTAGTGACAATATTACGTTCACTGCTGTATGGGAAGAACTGGTATTTGAGGACTATAGTGTTGTGAATAAGGGTACGGGCACAAACGGTAACTTTAGTGAGCCTGTAGGTACAACTATCCAGCTAAACGCAGGAACAAGAGAAGGTCATGTGTTTAATGGGTGGTCTACTAACAATAACACTACTTTTACCTCCACAGACCCAAACTACAGCGCACATCCCGAATTCGACCCTAACGCATCATTTGTTTTGCTAGATAGCCCAAATGTCACCACTGTTATTACCGCTGTATGGCACGAGCTACAAGAATACCCATACACAGTTATGGATGACTACAATGGTAATGTTAGAACGCGCGATAACTACACTGTACTAGAGGGCAATACAACAGTAGTGAATGCGCTTGATGGTGCTAGGAACAACTACGAGTTCACACACTGGTCTGTAGAGCCAGCAGAGTTTGCTAATGCTGTACCAGACCTTACCGCTACTACACTAGTGCTGCAGTCAGGCTCCTTTATGGACTTCCCAAATGGTGTTACACTAACAGCACACTGGGAGTATGTCGGCACTACACCAGAGCCTGTTCCTGATGAAGATGAGGACGTGGACACCTATGATATTGATATTATCGTAGTGGGTAACGGCTCGGTTTCTCCTGATGGTGGCTATGATAGCTCACTAATTGTGGACGAGGGTGACAGCAAGACATTCAGTATCAGACCTGATGTTGGTCAGTCAATACAACAAATCTACATAGACGGCAAGCTTATCAGCACAGTTAGTGAATACACATTCAACAACGTGCGTGATGACCATGTTATTAAGGTTGTATTCTCTACTGCACACACAAACCCAAGCACAGGTATACGCTAATTTATAGCATTATACAAACAAAATCACCTGCGAAACTTGTCGCAGGTGATTTTTTATGCTATCCTTATTATAGTTCTAGGAATACAGGGCAGTGGTCACTTCCCATTATATCACTGTGTATCTCTGCTTTTACTATCTTGTCGCTCATTCTCTGGGATACCAAGAAATAGTCTATACGCCACCCTGCGTTTTTCTCGCGTGACTTGAACATATACGACCACCAGCTATATGCACCCTCTGTGTCTGGGTACAACTTGCGGTAGGTATCTACAAACCCGCTATCCAGAAAAGCAGTCATCTTGTTACGCTCCTCTATAGTAAAACCAGCGTTTCTTGTGTTATTTTTTGGGTTTTTCAGGTCTATTTCTTTGTG
>CAYJFF010000165.1:0-3107 GCA_964369345.1 uncultured Oscillospiraceae bacterium | reverse complement strand
GAAGAAACTAATAGTAGCTCCACAATTCTGTGGAAAGCTAGTACGTGAAAAAGCACAGCGTGCCGCTGGTGCATTCCACCACCCATACTTTGTGCAATGAATAAATTCTTGTTTTGGTGGTGGGTTAAACTATATATAGTTGTACAAATTACCACCTTAACACAACAGCGAAGAAACTAATAGTAGCTCCACAATTCTGTGGAAAGCTAGTACGTGAAAAAGCAAAGATTGCTATTGGTAGTGCCAAGTAGATGCGAGCTACCACACAGTGGAGCGTGCACTGGGGGTTTTTAGGGGGCGATAGCCTCCCTAAATCACGTTTGGTTACTTGTCGTGAGGAACAAGTAACGAAAAGGGCACAGACTACCGCCTTGTACAAACTAATCACAGAAGCACAAACTAACACCCAAAAAGAGCTACAAATAGCACTCGCTATCTATAGCCCTTTTTCATTCTACAAATCTTTATACGACTTTTCTTGTGACTTATCACGTGGTGGTGTAGGTGTCAAGCCAGTTGCACCTGTGGCGCTCGCAGTGTCTGTTTCGTCAAGTATCTCATGCACATAGCCATCAACATTTTTCAGGTCACTAAAAACACCTTTGCAGTCTTGCTTTTTCTTCATATCATCACCGCTTTATTTCTGGAACGTGCAACATTCACTGCCTTTGCTACCCTCACGTATATCAACACTATTGCTTGTACAGTGGGAGCTTTTGTTGTGGCAGCAAGAGCTTACATTACATGATATATTAAGGCTTGGGTTTGGCGTGCTATAGTCCATTGCATTAGACGAGCTAGACGGACAATACGAGCTACACATAGTATCTGTGGCCGTACTCACATTTTCACCACCAGTGACGCTGATATCAGAACGACAGCAGTTATTCTGCTTGTTGCTCTGACATGAGTAAACGCTACAATTAAGATTGTTCATAGTAATTACCTCACAATAATAAATTTGCCCAGACGGACATAAATATTATTGCCACATATGACAATCTGATACATAGAATTCACTATCTCTACCTATATTAATACTATTTGCTATTTTTTTCCAGACGTTTCAGTGTGCGTATATCTTTACCAAAAAAGCCCAGTGCTGTGCAGTTACCAAGCAGTCTAGATGTAAGACGTTGCTCATATACAGAGTCCAGCTTGCTAGGCTCTAGGTTGGTGCTTATCACTGTCTGATATCCATTCGCCATGCGGTCATTAATTATATTATATAGCACCGACTGCGAGAAAGACGTAACAAACTCCGAGCCTAGGTCATCTATTACCAATAGCTGTGCAGACTGTATGTCGTTGACTAGCTCCCAGTGCTCTGGCGTTGGGTTACGGTTAAAACGTGTGCGCTCAAACACGTCTATCATGCTCTGTGCTGTAACATACTTAACAAAGACACCGTCGCTCGCTGCCTGTGTTAGTATCGACAGAGAAAGATGAGTTTTACCAAGGCCTGTCTTACCGATAAACAGCAAGTTCTCTGTGCTTTCCCCTATGTTCTTGCAGTACTGCCTACATAGATTAAGCGTTTTTTGCATTATTTCACGCACTGGCCTGCCGTTTTCGTCCTTTTCTGGGTAGTAGTTAAGGTCAAAACTAGCAAAAGATATATTCCTTGCAAACTCTGGTAGCCTGCTATAGCTCTCTTCCCTATAATATTTTTCCCAACACATACAGCGCTTACCTTCAAAAAAGCCTGTATCCTCACATTTTTTGCAGTTAAAGCGTGGCATTAAATCCTCTGGTGAATACCCATAACTTGCCATTAACTCACGTTTTTTGGTACTAATTGCATCCATCTTTTTGCGTATGCTTGCTATAATCTCCACACCATCGGCAGATAGCGCCGCAGGTGCAATCCCCATAGCCAGCTTTGCCATTTGGCTGTCTATGCTCATAAGCTCAGGTATCTTGTCGTATATCTCTGCACGCTTTCTCGACGCTGTTTCTATCGCCTCTTGGTGCTTATGCTTTATTTTTTCCTGTACCATTCTTGATATCTCAGTTTTTATGACCAACACCTCCTCTTAGTAAGTACTATCTATTTAGGTTCATCTCCATAATTTTGTCTAGGTCGCCAATGTCATAAGAAGAATCTTCTGTGCCCTGTGGCTGTGCTTGGCTCTCTACATTTGCTTGCTCAGGTGTGCGAATACCCTTTTGTAGCCACTGAGAGAGTATTTTGTTTATGTATGGGAACGCGACTTTACCAGTGTTCAGCACTGTCTTTTCATATGCAATTTTTATCATATCATAGTCAAATTTCATTTCATCAAACCAAGTATTTAGGTAGCGTTTTTCCGCAGCAGATAGCTCCCTACCAGATATACCAAACATAGACTTGATAAGGCTTGCATTCGAGGCTTGTGCGGCAAGCTTTACTATATGAGCCTCTGCTTTGTCGTGGTCGTCCACACCTTTATCTACCCAACCAATTACCAACTTCTCATAGTATCGCATATTACATTTGCCCATTTGCTTGCAATATTCCATAGCCATCAGCATATATTCTGGCGTTAGCTGGAGATAACTATATAAATAGGAAAGAGTTTCTTCCTCCGCTGGTGATAGTGGGCGTGACACAAGCTGTTGCATATGTTCCAGTAGCCACGGTAGTCTAGGGTCATTCTTCATCAGCTCATTTAGCTGGGCTGGTGTCATCTTAGAGCGGTGATGTATGGTTGTTATCTTTTGCTCACCACTGCTCACCACTGTTTTTTGCGCGTTATCCACCACTGCCTGTTCTGCCACCACTGGCATAGCTACTGCCTGAGATATAGGAGAGAACACGCCAGACTGCTCCCAGTACTCAAAACAATCTTCTACATCTTGTTCTGCTATACACAAAAACTTTGCTATGCTCTGTGCATCTGCTGGCTGTGGAGCTTGCCTCAGTGCTATCAATAGTACTTTAAGCTGTGTTTCACTACAAAACTTAATCTGGTTATCCACCAGTGCTGTTGGGCAGGCGAATATGCTACCCCATATTCCATAATCTATTTTATATTGCAAAACACATTCCCCCATCTGAGCTTAATTAAAGATATTATACCAAACATCTTTATAAAATACAATGATACTAGAATATTTAATTTGTG
>CAYJFF010000164.1:0-3109 GCA_964369345.1 uncultured Oscillospiraceae bacterium | reverse complement strand
AGCAGAAACTATCACCCTGTGTAATACCCAATAACCACCGCTGTAGCATTGTTTAGGAAATGAAGTATCATCGCAGGATATATGCTCTTGCTCTTGTATGTGACAAAACCTAGCACAAGCCCTAACAATAAGCCAGTAACAAACTGTAGTACATTCATATGGAAAATACCAAACAACAAGCTAGTTAGTATAATAGCCATTACTGGGTACTTGTCTACCTTGAAAGATTTAAGCAAGAAACCCCTGAAGAATACCTCCTCACAAATAGCTGGCAACACACTTATCACCACTATCTGAGAGAGCAGTCCGCCCAAATCAATAGCATCTTCCATTGCATCTACCAATGTCTGTAGCGAGGGAATTAAGTCTAGCATTATATTCTGTATAAAACTTATTGTAAAAAACGCAACCACCGCCATAGGTATTCCCATAGCCAGATACTTTATATCAAACTTTCTCAGGCCAAAAGTTTCCCTAAAATCACACTTGATGTAATAACAATATAATAACGGGAATGCTATTATTATCATCTGTGTAATTATTAGCACTATCTCAATGCTTGTAACTAGCATATTCACTATACCACTAATATAAAAAACAGATACTATGCCAACAGTGAAAAGAACTATGCCATCTGTAACAGCTGGAACACCACCATATTGCAAGTTGTTGCGACCCTCTAGCAGTTTAAAGCTCTTTTTGTTGCCAAACAATATACTCTCATTACCAAAAACTTTGCCCAGTATCACTATTGCTAGTGCGCAGTATGCAAGGTTGGATATAATAACAAGAAAAATATTGCTAAGCTGGAAGTCAAATGTAAACATCTCTTTTACAAGCAGTGCTATGTTAATTATAGGTATAAAGCTCGTTGTTGCATCTAGCTTAATTGTTGGTAGCATGGTCACGTATGATGGTAGTATTATAACAATCATCAGTGGTGAAATATAGTTTTGTGCTTCCTTGAATGAGTTGGCTAGGGATACTATTATCATTGTTATGGCACTAACAAAAAAAGTAAATGTCACAAGGCATATTGTTGTTACTATAAGTGGTGTTATCATCTGTGACATATCCAGCCCAGCAAGAAAAGCATCACCACTACTCTGGTCCAACATACTAGCCACTAGGTACCACATAGAAAAACCTACAGACGCTATATTAAGCACAGCGGACACCACACCACATATGGCTATGGTAACAAATTTTGATGTTACTATCTCCAGTGATGTGACAGGCATACTCAGCAGTGTTTCTAGCGTATTTCGCTCTTTTTCTCCCGCTACTATATCTATAGCAGGGTATATAACACCCAGTGTTACGCCCAGTAGCAACAGTATTGGCAATATCTGCCCCAGTATCAAACCTAGCGACTGTGTGTCGCTTGCTATGTCAGTGAATACTATCTCATCTGTTTCTATCAAATCTAGTTCTATGCTGTTTTCCTGTAGAGCGTTTTGCATTTGATAATTGCTATATTCATCAAACATATTCCTGAAATCACTTACTGTAAACCCCTGTATCTCTATAGTTGAGTCATATTCAATATCAACTGTACCATCTTGCTCAAAAGTAAGCGTATATTCATTTTCTTCGCCCTCTGCTACTTCCTCTACAAATTGCAGTAGCTCGTATTGCTCTTGCTCCAGAAACTCCACAAAAGATGTGGGCATATCGCCATTTACAAGTACAAGTGTTGTGTCACTGGCTATCTGTGCATTCATAGTTTGCGAAATCATAGAAAAGACAATCATAAGCACTGGGTATAGCACTAGTGGCATACCTATCATGGCAAATAGCGTCTTTTTGTCGCGCACTACGTCCGTTATCTCTTTTTTTATTAGCCCGAAAAGTATCTTAAACCTCATAGCTTTCCTCCTGTATATCTGCTAGCAAAAAGAACAAGTTACGGATACTCTTTGTGCCATACTCAGCTTTTAGCTCGTCCACCCTGCCCTGTGCTATTATTTTACCATTATGCATCATAATAATTCTGTCGCATAGGTGCTCGGCTTCCTCCATATAGTGTGTAGAATATATCACGCTCTTACCAGCAGATTTTTCATTGTGCATAAAGTCTATGATGTCTTTACTGCTTATAATATCCAGCCCCAGTGTTGGCTCGTCCAGTATATATAGCTCCGGTGAATGTATCAGGCATCTAGCGATATTTATACGCTGTGTCTGCCCTGTGGACATTGTTTCTATCCTGTTATCTATAAATTTTTCTAGTTTCAGTTGCTTTGTCAGCTCGTCTATCCTTGCCGATATCGCTGTCTTTTCTAGCCCATACATCTCCCCAAAACTATAGAACATCTCGCGCCCTGTAAACCTACCATATAGCTTGGTGTTGTTGGATAGATATGCTATTTTTTCCTTGATATGGTGCCTGCTCTCCTTATAGTTCAGCCCACAGATATTTATACTACCACTCTCGCTCTCCATTATACCACCTAGCATCCTGAGCAGTGTTGTCTTGCCTGCGCCATTTGGACCTAATATACCTAGTATCTCGCCACGCTCCACTGCTAAACTGATATTCTCTACTGCAAAGAAAGTTTCTGTCTTTTTTACTGATTTCTTTTTTTCTTTTACAGTTACAGTTCTTGTAAAGCTCTTAGAAAGCTCACTAGCGTCTAGCACTACTTGGCTATTATCGCTCATTAATATATCATCCTTCCTGTTCATCTCAATAAGTATTACATTTATATTATTATCCTAGTTATCATAGCATTGACAATTTTGCTTGTCAATTAACTTTTAGCCAAATTTAAAAATTGATTGACAGTTATTCACTAAAATGTTACAATAATTCATAGAACGTGTGTTCTTATGTTGATAGGGGGAGTTTTATGGCTAGAGTTATACTGCACTGTGATATGAATAATTTTTATGCATCTGTGGAATGTTTGCTAAACCCTGCGCTAAAGGACACAATAATGGCTGTTGGTGGCTCTAGCGATGAGCGTCACGGCATTATACTTGCCAAGAATAACAAGGCAAAGGCATTTGGCGTGACTACTGGTGAGGCTATCTGGCAAGCAAAAAAGCGTTGCAAGGACCTTGTCATTGTCCCACCAAACCACAAAGAATACCTGAAATTCTCCAA
>CAYJFF010000163.1:0-3294 GCA_964369345.1 uncultured Oscillospiraceae bacterium | reverse complement strand
GCTCCACTGTATGGTAGCTCGCGTCTACTTGGCACTACCAATAGCAATCCTTGCTTTTTCACGTACTAAGTTACAGGCAGACTGTGTAGCTACTGTAAGTTTCTTCGTTGTCTTAGGTTCTTGTACGACAGTTTGTAGGTATACAGATTATTTATATAACTCAGCAATATACAGAAATAAAAATCGTAAAAAGCACAATTAATGGGATACTCTTCCCCCTTTTTGATATGAACTAAACACAAATCAGTGGTAAAATAATTATTGTAAGCTATTAAATAGCAATAACAACTACTTTCGAGGTGTGTAATGAAGAATGTAATGGTGATACTCTGTGACCAATTAAGATACGATTTTCTTTCCTGCTATGGTAGTACGGAAATTAACACCCCAAATATAGACAAGCTAGCGCAAGATGGTGTTTTGTTCCAGCACGCCACCACTGCCTCCCCAGTTTGTGCGCCTGGCAGGGCTTCTATGATGACTGGTAGATATGTCAGCGACCACAATGTATGGACAAACGATGTGCCTTTTAGGGAAAATATGGAGTTTTTGCCACAGAGAATGAAAGATAATGGTTATGTCTGCGGTGCTTTTGGCAAGTTACACCACTACCCCAAAAAAGACTCCAAGGGCTTTGATGTTGCACTACAAATGGAAGAACGCAGATTGGGTGATGATGATGACTACTACCAGTATCTAAAAGCGCTCCACCCAGAAATTTGCGACCTATACGGTATGGATAGTACTGGACACTTTGCGTTTTCACTTAGCGAGTATTATGAGGAATGGATTGCAAACAACACAATGAAATTCATTGCAGAAAATGCAGATAGACCATTCTTTACATGGGTGTCATTCCAAGGGCCACACGGCCCCATTGATGCCCCACACAATAATGGTATTTCCGAAAAGATTACTATCTCCGACCCTGTAAACACTGCTTTTGTGCCACCTTGCGAGGTACCTAGATACCGTAAGAGTCGTGGCGATAGCGATGATATGAACTCACAACGAAGCTACCGTGAGGGCTATGCAGAGCTTGTGCAATTAATAGACTATGAGGTAGGTAGGCTTATAGATTTTCTAAAAGAACATGGAAAGTATGATGATACTGTCATTATTTTCTCTGCCGACCACGGCGACCTGTGTGGTGACTATAATATGCGCCAAAAAGGGCCTTTCCCCTATCGTGCTCAGCTAGAAATACCCATGATAGTAACAAACCACAGCCAGCTACCCAAGAACGAGAAAAGTGATATGCTTGTATCCAATCTTGATATCGCTGGAACTGTGCTAGATGTAGCTTGTGATACTAAGCCACTTGGCTACTCACGGTCTATTGCTGCAATGTATAATGATAAGAGCTTGCAAAGAGATGTTATATTTAGTGAGTTTTGTGATAGTATGAAGCTTGTTACCACAAAAACACATAAAATGGCATACTACCCATTTACTGGCCAGTGCGAGCTAATAGAGCATGATAATGAAACTATAAACCTAGCCGAGCTACCAGAATACCAAGTAATGAAAGCACAGCTCCTTATGCATATTATCGACTTTATGGTAATAGCAAGGGGCATACATATAGAAGCGCAAGACTTGACACCTATGGTGCAGGCGGGACTTAGCGAAAAACTCCCTAACTACAAGGACGACTTGCCACTTGTTTTCCCCATCCCAGCCGAAAGACAACGTGATAACCTGAGGCGTGATGGACTTGATGCAAATTATAACGAATTCTGTAAAGACAGAGAAATTATCAACTGCTATGGAGCATACTGGGACCCTAAAAAAGGGATTTCTGTGTAATACTTTTTTAAAATAAAATTTATTTGAAACGGAGTATAAAAAATGAAAAAACCTAATATCCTATTTTTATTTGCAGATGACCAACGTTTTGACACAATAGCCGCTCTTGGACACAAAGACATTATAACACCAAACCTTGACAAACTTATGGCTAGTGGTATGGCATTCACACAAGCGCACATACAGGGTGGCTGTAGTGGTGCTATTTGTATGCCATCAAGAGCCATGCTCAATACTGGCAGACCTCTTTTCTCCCTGTTTGATAAAGGGCAAGAAATCCCAGATGACCACACACTACTTGGTGAGTTTTTGCAAGAGCAAGGCTATGAGACTTTTGGCTCTGGCAAGTGGCATAATGGAGCAAAAGCGTATGCTAGGAGCTTTACAGATGGGGACAGCATATTCTTTGGTGGTATGCATGACCACTGGATGGTGCCTTTTTATCACTATGACGAAACTGGCAAGTATGACCAAAAAATCAAGCGTACATGGAACTACACAAAAACAAACTCACTTAATGAAACACCTGGCAACTATGTAAGACCCGGCGAGCACTCCACAGATATTATAGCTGATAGCCTGATTAACTTCCTTGATAAAAAGCATGACAAGCCTTTCTATGCATATGGTGCATTCCTAGCCCCACACGACCCACGCACCATGCCACAGGAGTTCCTTGATATGTATGATGATGTGGAAATCGACCTGCCAGAGAATTTCCAGAGCTACCACCACATAGAGTACGGAAACTGGAACTGTAGGGACGAAGTGCTAGCTCCATACCCAAGGACATTTGAGAACACAAAACAGCAAATAAAAGAGTACTATGCAATGATAACCCACCTAGACTATCAAGTGGGTAGAGTGCTAGATAAGCTAGAGGAAATTGGCGAAAAAGACAATACTATCATCATATATGCAGCTGACAACGGGCTTGCTATGGGGCAACATGGCTTGTTCGGTAAACAAAGCCTATATGACCATAGTATGCGTGTACCACTGATTGTTGCTGGTAAAGATATACCACAGGGTACTAAAAACGACAGCCGTGTATATCTATACGACATCTTCCCTACTATCTGCGATGTGCTTGGGGCAGATGCTCCCAAAAGCGTCATGGGTACAAGCTTTGTTAGTGCGCTAGCTGATAACACCAATTGCAGCCGTGACTCACTATACTTTGTGTATGTGGGTAAAATCCGCGGTATAACAAAAGGTAGCTTTAAGTATATCGAGCACAGGCATGAGGGTGTTATTACTCGCCAGCTATTCAACCTAGATAAAGACCCATATGAAATGGCAAATCTGTACTATGATTCAGACCATCAAGAGATTGTACACGATATGCAGAGCACTATGAGAATGCACGCAGAGAACTCTGGTGAATTCAGCAATGAATTTGGCAAGGAATACTGGAACGTATAACTTTTATAAAAATGCTCCATTCCGCCGCTTCACGTCGGCACAAAACTTAATGAAAGAGCA
>CAYJFF010000162.1:0-3431 GCA_964369345.1 uncultured Oscillospiraceae bacterium | reverse complement strand
AGCCAAACAACACTTTTCTAGTCGCAACACTTGCATTATTTTGTGAATACAGCTATAATAATATGGATTATTACTTTTGTTATACTGGAATGGAGAAAGATACTTGGGAAATGCAGTCGAAAATAAAGAAATAGATAAAAAAAAGCCAAAACCAAAAAGAAGCAAGAGCAAAATAGCGCTGTTATACATAAGAAAAGTGCTAAGGAATAAAAAGTTCAAGTTTGCAGTGCGTATATTGGTGGCGTTGGTGTTGTCCGTGCTTTTTTACAACACAGTAGCACCATATGTAAATGGAATTATAGCGACTTCTCGTTCGTCGGACGCTATATCAAAAGGTATGGTGTTAATGCGTGGCGCACAAGTTGTAACACGTGAACAGCTAGTCGGCAATGCCACATGGGATGACACTGTACTATACATAAAAGACAGCGATAATCTGGACGAGATTGTAGTTGCAGCAAAGTACGAGGTCTACCCAGAGGAAATAACCGCGGTGAGCATAGATGAGCGTGGAGAGATAGACTATTTTGCTTGCGAGCTGTTCTATGATGGAATTTTGTATATGGTGGAGCTGGATATTTCCGAGGGAATATCAGTAGCAGAGCCAGAAACAAAGGTAGAGGTCCTGCCAATTTTATGGTAATTGATGCATAAATGAATAAACAGCGTATATTTGGTAAAAATGCCAGATATACGCTGTTTTTTTGCTTTGTGGAGGTGTAGTTATAAAGAAAAATATTTTTGCAGTCATTGGGGGATTACTGGTCGGGTTTATAAATGGGCTACTGGGTGCTGGTGGTGGTATTATATTAGTGCCACTGATGGAGCTACTAGGGGTCAAAGGGAAAAAGAGCCACGCAACTACACTTGCCGCTATCGTGCCACTGTCTATAATAAGCTACTGTATATACCTGTACAATGGCAGAGTGAGCCTGAGCGCACCACTACCGTACCTACTACCAGGTGCTATAGGGGCAATGATTGCAGGTGTCATCATGGTTGGTATTGATATAAAATGGCTGAAACTAATTTTTGGCGCACTACTGATATGGGGAGGTATACAGAGTTTAATATGAATTATTTGTACTTGTTTATTGCATCTGTATTATCTGGGGTCATAGGTGGTATGGGGCTTGGCGGTGGAGGTGTGCTCATGCTATATCTTATGTCCACTGGCATTGCACAGCATCAGGCACAGGGTATAAACCTGTTATTTATTGTACCTGCTGGTGTGGTGGCTCTTTTTTTTCATATCAAAAATGGCTATGTATCATACAGCACACTATTGCCAATACTGCTTAGCGGAATAATAGGTGTGTTTTGGGGTAGCTATATCGCAGAGAGCTTGGATAACGAAATACTGCGTAAGATGTTCGCGGTTTTGCTTATTATACTGGGGGCGAGAGAGATATTTTGTGGGTGCAAGATGATGCGCAAAAATAAATCTGCAAAGAATGTATAAAAATTTACCTGATTGTGCAAAATATGGTTGAAGAAATATTTGCCGAGTAAGTGGCGGAATGGAGTATTGTATATGAAACGGAATAGAGTAAAAGATTTTTTAAAGGACAAAGGTTTTTATTTGGTTATGGCTCTTGCAATAGTGGGGGCTTCTGCGGCGGCGTGGGTGACAGCAAACAATACACTCGAGAGCATTGAGGACAGAAATAGCCAGATAGCAAGCGAGATTGCAAGCAAAGATGACAGCATATGGACAAGCCAAGCAGATACTCCACCCTCCGTGGCATCATCTGCGGTAGAGGTAATAGAGCCAGTAGTAGATGTGGAAAAGCCAGACACCACACAGGAAAAACCACAGGAAGAAGTAGAAAGCACACCACCAGAGAGTGTATCAACAGCACCTACACCACAATCAGAAAGTGAAGATGTAGAAACAGACGTAATAGAAAGCACGCCACAGGTGGACAGCACACCAACACAGTCACCATACACACTACCACTGGAGGAGCTTGCAGTTATACAGCAATATAGCAATGGGCAACCAGTGAAGAACAAGACACTGAATGTATGGAGAGCGCACAATGCTGTGGATTTCAAAGGAGAGCTGAACGCCACAGTTATGGCTGTATCTGACGGTGTTATAACAAAGATATCTACAGACCCACTATGGGGTGGATATATGGAGATAGAGCACCCAGACGGATATACAAGCTGCTATAGTGGTGTTGTGGCAGAGAGCGACCTAAAAGAGGGTAATAACGTGGCAGGTGGACAAAAGATAGGCGTGCTAGGGGAAATACCAGCAGAGATATCTATGGATACACATTTGCACTATGTACTAAAAAAAGGTGAAGAAACTGTAGACCCAGGAAAGCTGTTAAAGCTGAATTAGAATAAATGAATATGATATAAAAATATAAAAGAGCTGTCTAGTACACAAGTTAACTGGCAGCTCTAAAAATATGCAATATTAATGTATACTTTCTAACGAAATTGCTATAAAAAGTGTTAATTTTTTGAATACGCACTAGCAAAATTATTGTGTTTGTGCTATAATTATGCCATAATAGATTTGTTGATTGGAGCACATAACTATGACATATACTATATCGGTACAACCACTATCACCCAGAATGGATACACTACCTACTTACAAGATTATAGATTATCCACTGGAAAAGCGTGATTACAAGCCTTTTGCACAGGCTAAGTTATGCGTGACACCTACGGAGTTTATTATACAGATGTGGTCTTTTGAGGCTTTTCCTAAAGAAGAAAGTATGCTAAAAGCTGTTTTTACAACACATGGAATGGAGAAACTGTTAGTAGCTGAGACGCTAGCTAACGGAAATTCCAGTTTCTACATCAGGGATACACATGGTGACAAGAATATCTCGGTTATTGCAAGCTCGCTCAATGGCGAGGATTTACAGGGAGATTTTTGGGGTGTTGAGGTTCGTTTTCCCAGAGAGGTTATAGAAGAAAACTTTGGCGTAGGCTCGCTAGATATTGGCGCTAGTATCTTGGGGAATTTTTACAAGCTTAGTGAGAATGTGGACAAGCCACACAAGGGCAGTCTGCACCCCGCAGATTTTATTAGTGGCAAGGAATATTCGCTGGGCTCTATGGCAGAGTTTGCAATAGTAAATTACTAATTGGAGGTAACAAGTATGAACATTATTGGTAAATTGGTTTTGTTTTTAGTGAGCATAGTAACTGTGGTTACAGGTATAATTGTTGCTTTGGAGTTTCGTGACAGCACCTTTGCAAAGTTGCCACCATTTTATGTATACGAGAAGAAGTATGATTGATTTTTATTGATATCCCTTTGCTAGTGGGTAGTGTGGTACTAGCCTGTACAGCGTGCCGCTGTAGGCAATCCACCACCCACAGTTATGCTAGATGAATAAATTTCGTTTTGGTGGTGGGTTAAACTATAAATTAGATTACAAACTGTGGTTAGTTTGTGT
>CAYJFF010000161.1:0-3453 GCA_964369345.1 uncultured Oscillospiraceae bacterium | reverse complement strand
TCGGAGAGAGCTTAGTTATAATATCACACCTCATCCCTTTTGTCAACACTTTTTTTTATATTTTTTTATTTTTTTCCAAAATTAATCATAACAGTACATATATGTATGTTTTTTATACGATTTTCGACAAATTCTGTTCAATAACACAACACTTGTCACTAAAAAGAAATGCCAAGAGTTTTTACACCCTTGGCAAGCTATTTTTACTATCTTATTGTACTTATATATAATATAGAAGCTTCGTCATTATGCTTTCTTTTTAAATAGAGAGATAATAGCTTTTGCAATCTCTACAATCGGTATAGGAGCGACAGAAAGAACAAGCACCCATATCATATTCTCTGTTGCAAGTGGTACAAGCTCGAATACAGACGCAAGGAAAGGCACGAAATACACAAGTGCCTGTAGCACGATACCTGCAAGCAACGCATATACTAGATATTTATTGCCAGCTACTCCTACTTTGAATAGAGATGAATCGCTCCTCATATTGAATGAGTGAAACAACTGTCCCAGTGCCAGTGTCATAAACGCCATTGTATGTGCAACTTCTTCTCCCTTAACAGGTAGCCAGAATTTACCCAAGCAATACCCAATAAGTGTAAGTGTTGCTATCATAAAGCCCATTGACACTATGCGCAGGATAGTATCTTTAGTAAAGAAACCTTGGTTTGCTGGCATTGGTGGTTTTTGCATTGCATCTTTTTCTACAGGCTCTACACCTAGTGCCAACGCTGGCAATGTGTCTGTAATTAGATTTACCCACAAAATCTGTGTTGGCAACAGCGGTGTGCCTATTCCCGCTAGCATTGCAAAGAACACAGCCATAACTTCACCCAGATTACTTGATAATAGGAAAGAAATTGTCTTTTTGATATTTTGGTAGATGCCTCTACCCTCTTCCACTGCCGCTGTGATAGTTGCAAAGTTATCATCAGTCAGTATCATATCTGCCGCACCTTTGGATACCTCTGTACCTGTAATACCCATAGCACAACCAATGTCAGCTGCTTTTAGCGCTGGTGCATCATTAACACCATCACCAGTCATCGCAACTACTTGACCCTTTGCTTTCCACGCTTTTACTATGCGGATTTTATGCTCTGGCGAAACTCTCGCGTACACACGTATATTTTCTATGCGTGCAGAAAGTTGCTCATCACTAATAGTGTCTAAGTCCGTACCAGAGATGGCCTCGTGCTGTGGCTCACATATAATACCAAGTGATTTTGCGATAGCAACAGCCGTGTCTTTGTGGTCGCCTGTAATCATAACAGCTTTTATACCTGCACCTTTGCAGACTTCTACTGCTTTCTTTGCTTCCTCACGTGGTGGGTCTATCATACCCATCAATCCCACAAATGTTAGGCTGGTTTCTAATTTATCTGTAGTTACAAAATCTTCGCTAGGCTCGCCATCAAGCTCACGTATTGCAACAGCAAGCACACGTAGTGCTTTGTCTGCCATAGTTTTGTTGGCTTCCATTATCTTATCTGCATCTGCTCCTACACAACGTGCAAGTACTTGGTCGGGTGCACCTTTTGTCACCGCAAATACACGTCCACCATCTTTGTGCACTGTTGTCATTAGCTTTCTGTCAGAGTCAAACGGTATCTCTGCTATACGTGGGAAAGCAGTAGTAATGCTACTTTTAACATCGCCATAAGTCATAAATGCTGATACCATTGCTGTTTCTGTTGGGTCACCTATTGATTTCTGTGAGCCGTCAGCCTGTTTCTCTACTTCGCCATCATTACAAAGCACAGCAAGTTTTAGCACCTCTAGCGCTTTTTCCTTATTATCAGCATTTAGCTCCAACAACTCATTATTATATATATGAGTAATTGTCATGCGGTTAAGTGTCAATGTACCTGTTTTATCGCTACATATTACAGATGCACCACCCAGTGTTTCCACTGCTGGCAGTTTGCGTATAATAGCGTTTCTTTTAACCAGTCTTTGCACACCCATAGCCAGCACTATAGTAACAACAGCTGGCAGGCCCTCTGGGATAGCTGCAACAGCAAGCGTTACTGCTGTCATAAATATTTCTATAAATGGTGTGCCGTCCAGCATGCCTATACCAAAGATTATAAGACTAATAACAATTGCAAGTATACCTAAGAAAGTACCTATCTGTGCTAGACGTTTTTGCAGTGGGGTTAGTTCCTCTTTCTCCCCAGAGATAGCACCTGCTATTTTACCATTCTCGCTATCCATACCTGTAGATGTAACAACAGCAGTAGCACGACCATATGTTACTATAGTACTTGCATATACCATATTCTTACGGTCGCCCAGTGGCAGATTGTCTGCTGATATATTTTCATCATGCTTTTCTACTGGCACGCTCTCGCCTGTCAGTGCGGATTCTTCTATTTTCAAGCTACCACAGTCTATAATACGTGCATCAGCAGGTACAAGGTCGCCAGCATCTAGGTAAATTACATCACCAACCACTAGCTCGCTCGCTGGTATAACGTCACGTTTGCCACCACGTAGAACTTTTGCAGATGGTGCAGACATTTTACGCAGTGCCTCCAGCGATTTTTCTGCCTTGCTCTCTTGCGCAACACCCAGAATTGCATTAACTAGCACTACAAGCAATATTACTATACTGTCCACAGGGCCATGGCTATCTGGAGATGTTTGGCTGACGATAAACGACACTAGCGCTGCAAGCAACAGTATAATTATCATAAAATCTTTAAACTGCGCAAAGAACTTCGATATTAAACCTGGCTTTTTCTCCTCCGTTAGTGCATTGGGGCCATCTTTTTCCAGACGCATCTTTGCTTCCTGTGCAGACAAGCCATTTTCTGCATTTGTATTCAGCTTTGATAACAACGCCTTTACATCAATATTATACATTTCTATACCTCGCTTAGTTTTTCAAATTGATAGCATTATACCATAATCAGGTAAAACTTACAAGTATTACACAGCAATATCAACTCTGCCATTTATTTATGGTAGTAAATCTATTTTCCTATTATAATATGTAGAAAGAAGGTTTTTAAGCATAATTTGTTGTTATTTTGTAGGTGTTGTTGTAAAAAGCAAAAAAAGGGAAGATTTTGTTTAAATGTGGTTTACATATCTCCCAGAATATAGTATAATAGAACATATATACGATATTAACGCACATTAAATATAGAGGAAAATTTGTTTTGATAAAAAAATTAATTACAGCTATTTTAGCTATAAATTTTATATTCTCCACATTATCTATAACAGCTTTTGCAAGCAACAACCTTTCGGGAATTAATGCAGAGGCTTATATTGTTATGGATGCTGCTAGTGGACAAGTATTGGTTGAAAAAAACAGCAACCAAAGAATGGCTCCTGCAAGTATAACAAAGATAATGACTGTTGCGCTGGGCCTTGATAACGAGAATGCAAACATGGATGATATGTTTACTGTCAGCCGTGAAACTGCATATTCTATAGTGT
>CAYJFF010000160.1:0-3516 GCA_964369345.1 uncultured Oscillospiraceae bacterium | reverse complement strand
AACTTTGGTGGTGGGATTGCCCGCGGCGGCTCGCCGCATATAAATATTAGGGAGAGCTTTCCACCCTCCCCAACACATAAGTTTATTTACTAATATCAGCCACAACCAGAGCAAGAAGAACAACTACCACCACAAGCTTCGCTTTCCTCAACTGCGTATGGGTCTTCGCCATTTGCAGCATAAACTATGATTTGTTGGATAAAGTTTAGTTGTTTATCCATAGCGCCTTTTGTTACATTATACTGCACCATGTTCTCGTTGTTCATGATTTTGCCGTAGATAGATTTTACTTCTTCATTAAGAGCGGTAATAGCATCTTGGTCTTTCTCTGTCTTTTGTACTTCTTGGCTTAGTACAGCTTTCTTTTCATTGAAATCAGCGATTAGGTTTTGTAGCTCGCCATCAGCATCAGCTGCCTCGTTTGCTGCTTTGTGAGCAGTATATATTTCTGATTTTTGTAGTTCTGCGCCTAGTTCTCTTGCTAGTGTGATTAAATCCATCTTTTTCTCCGTTCTGCTGTTCTGCTACAGCATATAATTAATATTGTTTTCTCAGCCATGCAGACTAAGAGGATTGACTGAAAAATTATAACACAAACCTGTGTAAAAAACAACCTGTATATCACAAGCCATTTTCCTCTATTATAGTTATTACGTACAGAGCTTACCACGTAGCGCCCATTTAAGCGCCTCTGTTATTTCCACATCAACAAATTTGCCTATCAGGCTTTCTTCTCCCAATAGCTCCACCGTGGTGTATGCGTCATTACGTGATACCAGTGTGCCAGCGCCACCTTTGCCCAGTGCGTCCGGCAATACACGTACCCTCTTGCCGACATACTCATTTAGCAGCCTCGCACAGATAACTTCCTGTACTTGCAGTAGCTCGTTAAACCTACGGCTTTTTTCCTCTGCGCTCACTGGGTCATCTAGCTTTTCTGCCTTTGTACCACTGCGCTTAGAGTATATAAATGTGTATAGCTGTATATATTCTATCTCGCGGACTAGCTCCAGTGTTTTTGTGAAATCTTCGTATGTTTCACCTGGGAAACCTACTATGATATCACTGGTTAACACAAGCCCATCTATCTTGCTCTTTGCATATGCAATAAGCTCTTTATAGTCTTCTACTGTGTATTTACGGTTCATCTCTGCCAGTATTCTATTACTGCCTGACTGTACAGGTAGATGTAACTGCTTAGACACTTTTTCACACTCTGCTATTGTGTCTATAAGCTCTCTTGTGCAGTCTTTTGGGTGGCTAGTCATAAACCTAATGCGGAAGTCGCCCTCTATCTCATTAATACGCCTTAGTAGTTGAGAAAAATTAACATCTTCCTCCAGCCCCTTACCATATGAGTTTACATTCTGCCCCAGCAGTGTTATGTCCAGACAGCCATCTTGCACTAGCTCTTTTATCTCCGCTATTATAGACTGGCTATCCCTGCTCACTTCCCTACCACGCACATATGGTACTATACAATACGCACAGAAGTTATCACAGCCCTGCATAATGGTAACTGTTGCTTTGTGTTTGGAGCTACGCAGAGTGGGCAGCCCCTCTACAATGCTATTTTTCTGCTCGCCCTTGTCCTCTAGGATATACCTATTATTATGCACCAATTTTTCATATACCAAACGTGGTATTATGTCCAGCGAATTAGTCCCCAGAACTATATCCACATGCTTGTAGCTTTTTTTTATTTTTTCTGCAACATGCGCCTGCTGTGTCATACAGCCAGAGATGCCTATAACCATCTCTTTTTTGCGTGCTTTATTGTGTTTTAGTGCGCCCAAATTACCTAGCACACGTTTCTCTGCATGCTCACGCACAGCACAGGTATTAAAAAATATAACATCAGCCTCGTCGGAGTTCTTAGTCACTCCATAACCCATCTCACATAATATACCCTGTATTCGCTCGCCATCTGCCGCGCTTTGCTGGCAACCATAGCTATGTACAAAAGCAACAGGCGGGTTTTCATACCTCTCGCTTAATATCTCGCTAACTTTTTTTGCATAGCTTTGTGACTCTTTTAGTCTAGCATATTCAATCTTCAAATTCTCTGTAGGCACTAATGCTTGCTCCTTAAAAACTTACTGATGTGGCTTGCCACAATAATAAACTACATACTAACACTTAAAGCTTAGAAATTCAATGTTAAAATTATGAACTAACAATCAATTTTATATTTTTCTTAGCTCTTTTTAAATTTTAGCTTGTTTTCTTTTCCCTGCACCAGCCTTTTTATGTTTGCACGGTGCATAAAAACTATTAGCGCACCAATAAACACAGACAGTATAATAGCTACTGTTGCATCTACTTGGTTATCCGATGGTGTAAATATGCTAACAATATATGTCACTATAGGGTAGCCTATAGCCGCTGTTAGCGATGCTATGGACATGTACTTAGTGCTTATTAGTATTATGCAAAATGGTATTAGCAAAAATAGCAACACTATAGGATTAATAACAATCAATGCACCAGCAGCAGTAGCAACGCCCTTGCCACCTTTAAAGCCAAAATACACAGGGAACAGGTGCCCAAATATTACTGCGATAGCACCAACATATACACCCTCTATCCCTGGTAGCAGTAGTGTACCCAAGAATGCACCTAGCGTACCTTTTAGTAGGTCGCCCAATAGCACAAGTCCTGCAATTTTCGCACCATATGTACGAAAAGTATTTGTAGTGCCTGCATTGCCACTACCATGTTTTCTTACATCTTCCTTTAGCAGTAGTTTGCTTATAACAACACCAAAGCTCACACTACCTAAAAGATATGGTAAAACAACAGCAAGAATTAATCTAAAAACATAGCCTGTAAAAAAATCTGACATAAACACACCTCGCAGTAACATAAAACTGCGTCTTTCTCAATATTATATTATAAAGCATAGTATTTTTTGAATAAAAACCACAAAAACCTATATTTGGTTAATTTCCAGTATATATTGTACTATGTTTTTCATCAATTAGCAAGTATCAATTTACAATAATTTGGGAGGGATTTTTATTTTTAATAAGATAATATGCGTAATAATGAGCACTATATTACTTTTCCCACTACTGGTTATGCCTAGCAAGGCTTTTTCTGTGGATGCAGGCGCTGCTATTGTAATGGAAGCAGAAACAGGCACAGTTCTCTTTGAGCAAAACGCTTATTCACAGTTATCCATGGCTAGCACCACTAAGATTATGACGGCATTGCTTGCACTGGAGCAACCTGCACTGCACGAAGAATTTATAGTCGATGAAAACGCCATAATGGTAGAGGGTAGCTCCATGGGCCTTGTTGCAGGCGACACCGTTACCCTGCACGCACTAGCTGTTGGTATGCTGACAAGCAGTGGTAATGACGCCGCTGGTGCTGCCGCTGTAAAAATCGGTGGCTCACACGAGGGGTTTGCTACTATGATGAACGAGCGCGCAAAAGCTATAGGTATGACACAGACAAACTTTGTTACTCCATCGGGGCTTGATGATGACGAACATTATTCCACTGCATATG
>CAYJFF010000159.1:0-3823 GCA_964369345.1 uncultured Oscillospiraceae bacterium | reverse complement strand
TGCGTTTCTATATATAGTTTAATCCACCATCAAAGTTGGTACTAGTGCTAAGTCTGCGTTTGTGGTGAGGATATACATGTTATTTATATAACATAAAGGAGAATTCATTTGATTAACATAGGAAACAGAGTGATGAACACATATCTGTATCAAGTAAACGATGGATATATACTGATTGATACTGGATATCAGAATAGTTTTGATATGTGTAAAAAGAAACTTAACAATCATAATATCTCAACAGAAGATATAAAATATATTTTTCTAACACACGCGCATGATGACCATGCAGGTTTTATCAATGATATGATTAGAGAAAATAGAGATATAAAGATTATTATGAGTTATAGGGGTATTGATGTTTTAAGAAAAGGACAAAATTCATTTGAGGGTGGCTGTAGTGGAAACCAAAGCTATTTATTTTGCTTGTTTATGAAGATATTAGGGAATGGGCAACATAAATTTCCAGCAATAAAAAAAGAGTATGAAGATAATTTGATTTTTATCGATGACGAAAACAAAAGTAAAATTGAACAACAACTGAACGGAGCAATAATAGAAACAGCAGGGCATACCGATGATTCTATATCGTTATTAACCAAAGAGGGATATTTGTTCTGTGGTGATGCTGCTATGAGCGGATTTCCAAGCAAGAATAATATTACAATATGGATTGGTAACAAAGAACAGTATATCAAATCATGGAAAAAAATCATTAAGCTAAATCCCAATAAAATATATCCTGCACATGGGAAGCCTTTCGAGAGCGAGAGGTTGTCGAAAAATATTAGAAAGATTGAGAGTATAAAATTATTTTCATTGACACCATAAAATGAATATCGTGCTAAGTACAACCCGCAGACCATTTGTGTTGTACATTCTATGCTGATAACGGAATTATTATCTGTTTTTCTACAGTGTTTTTGTGTATTATATAAAATAATAGTAATTAGTTGTAAAATTGACATTAAAACACTTGCAATTTCCACTGTTTATTTTGTATAATAGTATAGATAGATATAACTATAGGTGGAGGAAAGCTATTCCATGGAAAATAAGACCAACAATAAAAAAAGCAATTTTAAATTAGATAAAAAAAGGCTTGGTGTAGTGGCAGGTGTTTTTGCTATAATGCTTGCAAGCGCAATGATTGCAGACACTACGCTTAATGCTATGGCGCTGGAGCGTGAGCAACTAGCTCTGCAACAAGCACAGGAAGCAGCTGCACAGCGACAGCTATTAGTTGCTGAGGCGCAAAATATACAAATATCAAATGACCAAGCGAGAGAGCAGAGCAAAGCTACTGCTATCACAGATGCATATTACCGTGCTATAGAGGTCTCCACCACGCAGGAGGCAGAGCAGGCAGAGCGTGAACAGGCTATAAAAGATGCAGCAGCGGCAGAGGCAGCAAAGAAAGCAGCCGAAGAATATGCAGCATATATGGCAAAGCTAGGTACTTTTGACCCATCCATATATGACGGGTATACAGGCCAGTCTACTCTATCGTACTGGGAGAGTGTAAACAGTGACACTGTTGGCTATCTGCGTATCCCAGGAACAAACATCAGCCATGCTGTTGTGCAAAACAACTATGATGTAAACTACTACACACCACTTGGCTATAACAAGCAGGCTAGCTACTACGGTGTTTTGTGGAGCAATCCAAACACTACCAGTGGCGGTAGCAGTGCAAATCTATCCGACAATACTGTTATTTATGGACATAACTGGAAGAATATATCCTCTTCTCCACAAATACTTAATTCTTCTCACCAGATGTTTGAACAACTAGCATCTTACCATTATACAGATTTTGCACGTAGCCACCCATATATCTACTACAGCACACCTGTAGAAGAAATGACATTTGTTGTTTTTGCTGTGTACTACTCTGGTCTGGAGTATCCATACAACCAAACAGAGGGTAACAATGCTGGTATAGTACAGGATGCGCTATCACGTAGCAGGCATGATTTTGGTGTAGATGTCAATGGTACTGACAAGATACTTACCCTATCTACTTGCACTAGGGCATATGGGTCTTCTGCTAACCAACGCTTTGTTGTTATGGCAAGGCTATTGCGTCCAGGCGAGACAATAGAAGAAATTAGCGTAACATATGACCCATATCATCAGCAACCAGTAGTAAGATAATATAATCAAGTAACATTATATCCGACTTCGGACTTACCCCCGAGGTCGGTTTTTATGTCGCAATAGAGGAGCTAACAACAAAACAAATGAAAAACAACATCAATTTATTACAGGGCAATATAATATCTGCCATAACCAAACTTGCCCTACCACTAATGGGCATGAGCCTCCTACAAACTGCTTATAGCCTAACAGATATGTTCTGGATAGGCAGGCTGGGTTCTGGGGCTGTTGCCGCTGTGGGCACGGGGGGACTACTCATCTGGCTATCTGGCGGTATACACATGCTCACGCAAGTGGGTGGACAGGTCTATGTAGCACAAAAGCTTGGTGCAGACGACAAAGAGGATGCTGGCAAGTATGCACATGCATCTATTTTTATGAGCTTAAGCATAGGTGTCATTCTAGGGCTTATATTTTTCTTCTTCAGGGCACCTATAACATCTTTTTTCAATCTTGGTGACCCAGAGGTAGTAAAATATGCGGAAACATACATATCCATTGTTGGTGGGTTTGTTGTTTTCTATCTCAATGGCAAGCTACTAACCTCGCTAATCACTGCCACAGGCAACAGCAAGGTACCATTTATTTTCAGCGCTATAGGGCTTGTCGCTAATATGATACTCGACCCCATAATGATACTGGGACTACTGGGCTGCCCAAAACTTGGTGTTGCTGGTGCGGCATATGCCACTGTAATAGCACAGCTCTGTGTATTTTTGCTACTAGGTAGCTATATACTACGCGATAAATTCCTTTTTTGCTATATGAATATAAAGAGCCTACCGTCTATCCGTCACTGTAAGCAGATATTAAAGCTGAGTTTTGCACCTGCACTACAGGGCTCTGTATTCCCTTTTATCTCCATGATAGTTTCTCGTATGGTTGCAGATTTTGGCTATGATGCGGTAGCTGTACAGCGTGTAGGCTCTCAGGTAGAGTCCCTATCTTGGATGACATCTGAGGGATTTGCCATAGCAGTAAACAGCTTCATTGCGCAGAACTATGGTGCTAAGAATGCAAAGCGTGCTCAGCAGGGATTTTTTGCTGCAACAAAGATACTCACCACTATCGGTCTTATAACAACAGCTCTACTCATTTTCCTAGCAGAGCCAATATTTTTACTATTCCTACCAGAGCCATCCATTGCCAGTATGGGTGCATCTTACCTAACGATTGTTGGCTTATCTCAGCTATTTATGTGTTACGAGATACTCTCAAACAGCTCCATGAACGCACTCGGCAAGTCTGTTGCGCCTGCTCTTTGTATTATCATTTTCACAGCTATGCGCATACCCCTAGGTGCAATATTAAGCTCTACGTCACTCGGTATAGACGGCATATGGTGGGCGGTTTCTATCACCACTATGTTTAAGGGTCTTATCCTAGCACCTATGGTACTATTTGCCCTACGCAAGATAATAAAAAACACGCCTCTAAGCTCGTAAGTACTGTTCATTAGTTTTTATTTTTAGTCATAAATTGCATAATAATACTTGATTTTTTGTTTTTTTGTGGTATAATATAAAAGCTAATTGTCTAGGTGTGGCGCAGCTGGTAGCGCGCTACCTTGGGGTGGTAGAGGCCGTGGGTTCAAGTCCCGCCACTTAGACCAGTCGAGATGGCTCGACACCCTATTCGCTCTTAGTTTCTGCTAGGGGCGTTT
>CAYJFF010000158.1:0-3832 GCA_964369345.1 uncultured Oscillospiraceae bacterium | reverse complement strand
CTCCTAGCACAAACTAATCACAGGGGGTAGAAAGTGTCACCCCAAAATGGCAGAAACTACCACCCTGTACAAACTAACAAAAAGGTAGAGAGTTTCTCATATAGGACATTACTCACCAATAAATAGATATGGCTTTGCTAGGTGTAGCTTTGTTTTATCAACATTTACATCTATCAGGATACCGTCCTCACGGTAGTCACGGGTGTATACCTTGCTATTAGTGCCCAGTGAGCTTTCTAAGTCTGCCGCTGTGTATGGCACAAGTAGCTTTAGCCTGATGTGAGTAGCTGGCAATGCATCTTGTATAGCGAGCATTAACCCCTCTAGCCCCATGCCCTGACGCGCAGATATAAACACACAGTCTGCGGTTGCTGTTGGTGGCATCTTTGATAATATATCGCACTTGTTATAAACTGTTAGCAGTGGCACATCATCTGCATCTAGCTCGTGCATTAGGTTCTTTGTTACTGCTAGTTGCTCGTCCGACTCTGTACTTGTTATATCACAAACATTCAGCACTAGGTCGGCAGATGCTGCTTCCTCCAGTGTGGATTTAAACGCTTCTACCAAGTGGTGTGGTAGCCTACGCACTAGGCCTACTGTGTCTATTAGTAGCACCTGTCTGCCATCTGGCAGTGTTAGTGCGCGTGAGGTTGGGTCAAGTGTGGCAAAAAGCTTATTCTCTGCTAGCACACCTGCATCTGTTAGTGTGTTTAGTAGTGTGGATTTACCCACATTTGTATACCCTACTATGGCAACAGTTGTCACCATATCTTTTTTACGCTTGTCCCTGTGTCTGCCACGGCGCATAGTTAGCTCTTTTAGCTCTTGCTCTAGGTGCTCTATAGACGAGCGAATATGTCGCCTATCTGTTTCTAGCTTGGTTTCACCCGCACCACGGCGTGCACCACCACCACCAGCGCCACCGCCACCCTGTCTGGATAGCTGTACGCCTCTACCTGCAAGGCGTGGTAACTGGTATCTCAGGCTTGCAAGCTCTACTTGCAGTTTACCCTCTTTTGTTACCGCTCTACTAGCAAATATATTCAGTATCAACATAGTACGGTCTATCACTGGGCAGTTACACACTTCTTCTAGGTTTCTTATCTGTGCTGGGGAGAGCTCACGGTCAAAAATTATCATCTCTGCCTCTGTTTGCTCTACAAGCTCCCCTAGCTCCTCTGCCCTACCTGTGCCCAGTGCTGTTGCTGGGTCTGGTTTATCACGCTTTTGTGTAAGTACTGCTAGGACATCTATCTCCGCTGTGTTCGCAAGCTCTCTTAGCTCCTCTATAGATATCTCCGAGTCATACTCGCCTGTATCTAGCGAAACGAGTATTGCTGTTTCTCTTTGCCATTCTTCTTGATTATCATACATATATTTATTGCTCCATTCTTTTTCTGTTGCCTGTTTATCTTTCTGACATTGTCAGCCCGTGGTCGTTGCAAAATTTACTGCAAATGATATAATTCTCGCTCTCCCTTGGGCACTCACAAATGATAGTTAGCTGTACATCTGACATTGGCACGCACTGCATCATCACATTATACGCAAGGCTCAGGCGTGCTTCTGGGGAGGGGTCTGCTTCTGTTATCGGCACTACCAACATAGCACCAGATAGTGTACAGTCGCCACACAGCCATGTTTTTAGCGCACCCAATATGTGCACCAGTCCTATTGCTGAGAGCATTGCAAGTATCAAAAAAAACATATCACCAAACATTCTCTGCTCCATTCCGCCGTGTATACGGCATATGTATTTAGGTTTCCCCTGTAATACATTTTATGCAGTGATGTAATATATGTTAATCTAGCACTTGCTAAAACTCCTTGGTGTTCTTTCGCCAATATTTACGGTCTAGGTTGCGGTACTGTATAGCCTCTGCAATATGTGTTGTGGAGATATCTTTTGCACTGTCTAGGTCCGCTATGGTGCGTGCTACTTTTAGCAGTCTATCATACGACCTACCAGAAAATCCCAGTTTATCGTACACCTGGGCAAGCATTTTGTCTGCATCATCTGTCAGCCTACAGTAGTCACGTAGCATGGCTGGCGTTATGCGTGCATTGCAAGTAACTCCATACTCCTTGTATCTTTCCTGCTGTGTGTTGCGTGCATTTGCTACACGCTGTGCTATTATTGCCGAGCTTTCTCCATTGCGTGGTGCAGACATTTTGTCATACTCCACAGGTGGTACTTCTACATGGATATCAAGCCTATCCAGCAGTGGGCCACTAATTTTGTTTAGGTACAGTGCTACTTTTGCGTCACCACAGGTGCATTTTATCGTTGGGTGTCCATAATACCCACAGGGGCACGGGTTCATTGCCGCTATTAGCACAAACGATGCCGGGTATGTAACACGGCTTGTTGCACGTGATATAGTTACTTCCCTATCCTCCAGTGGCTGTCGCAGTACCTCTGTATTTGCCTTGCCAAACTCTGGTAACTCGTCCAAGAACAGCACGCCATTGTGTGATAGCGATATCTCCCCCGGAACAGGGCTAGAGCCACCGCCAGTTAGCCCAGCTATAGAAACTGTGTGGTGTGGTGACCTAAACGGACGCTGTGCAAGTAGTGGCTGATTTTTTGGCAATATACCAGCTATGGAGTGTATTTTTGTGCTCTCTACTGCTTCTTCAAATGTCATTGATGGCAGTATGGACGGAAAGCGTTTTGCAAGCATACTTTTGCCTGTACCAGGCGGCCCGATAAGCATTACATTGTGCCCACCTGCCGCTGCTATCTCCAGTGCACGCTTGGCATTTTCTTGGCCTTTTACATCTGCAAAGTCTGCTATTGGTGGTGTTGGTGGTATATCAAACTGCATATCTGAGGCTGGTGTTAGTGTGGTTTTGCCCAGTAGTGCATCTAGCATTTCGTCACAGTTTGCCACAGGGTAAACAGTAACTCCCTTTATAGCGCTACTCTCTGCACTGTTGTCTTTTGGCACAAAAACTTTTTCATACCCTGCTTCTTTTGCTGCTACCACCATGGACAGCACGCCTGTTACTGGGCGTATATCTCCATTGAGTGACAGCTCGCCTATAAACGCTGTATTGTCTATGGGAACATCACAGAACTCGCCTGCTTTTAGTATACCTAGCAGTATGGGTAGGTCATATATAGGGCCACTTTTTTTGGTGTTGGCTGGGGCAAGGTTCACTACTATCTGGCACGAGCCAAGCTGAAACCCCAAGTTACCCAATGCAGCACGCACACGGTCGCGTGATTCTTTAACTGCGGTATCTGGTAGCCCTACAATATCAAATGTTGGCATACCACGACGTATATTAACTTCTACATTTACAGGGTAGCTCTCTATTCCAGAAAGCCCCATAGATTTCACGCAACAATACATTTCTCATCCTCCTGCTTGTGCTACCTTGTGTCGGATTATATTCGTAGTACAATTATACACCAAAATACTATACATATCAATACTCTGCTATGTCGCTAACAGTGCTGTAGTCAAGCATTTTCCCAATTATTATTAAAGATTGCACTATCACCATTTTTCTAGGCTTTTTCCATCTTAGTTATTACCAGTCGCAGTGTATTTCATTAATATAAAAGTAATTTCAGATAATAAAACAGGGCATTTCACACTAGAAAACACAGGGAGTGGCTGGCGTGTTTCCGAAATCAAACTAGCAGATTTACCTTTATAAAAAAGACGCAGAAGAGCCCGACTACATTACAAAAATAGTCGGGCTTTTATAGCATAAGAACAACTTATTAGGCTTTATTGGCAATAACTATGGGTATACTACCACGTCAAAGGCATTTTAATCTACGGGATTTAGATGATATAGAAATTTCTTAACCAAT
>CAYJFF010000157.1:0-4026 GCA_964369345.1 uncultured Oscillospiraceae bacterium | reverse complement strand
GGGGAATGTATAGCCACCCTGTGGTAATTCTTCGCCACATAGCTCACAAAGACGCTCTACTATGCCCTTTATACGGGGGATATTGTTGTTTGCACTAATGATAAATGTGCAGATAGTCTCCCACGGGTCTTGGCGCAACAGCCTTATCCCAGGTGCATATGCTATCGCCTCTTTAAGTGTGCTGTCATTTGAGAAATCTTGTTTTAGCTTGTCATAGTCTGTTTTAAGGTCGAAATAATGCTCCCAAACAGCATAATACTCTGCAAGCGTGACATTGTGTAACACTATGTCATTGCCTTTTTGTGACAGCTTAATCCACCTGCCCATTGCGATACCCTCAAGCGAGTTTTCCTCACCTTTAGCATATCTAAACGACTGCCCACAGTCCAACGTCTGTAATAAATCGAACTGGCTGGCAACGTCTGGCAAGTGTAAATCATCGCCACGCTGTACAGGCACGATATTATATTTATACATAAAATGCTCCTCTGTATGTAAATTTGCTATAGCGTAGTGTGTAGATAAGTGACAATAGAAACACCACTTGGTTATTTTACCATAAAAATAATAAAAAAGTAACCCCTTTTTAAATATATGAGCGTGAATATTTGGCATTATATTGAGAAAAATATGGATATAGTGACAATAAATGAAAGTTTGAGGTAAAAACTATGTTAAAAGGTGTAAATAAAAAAGTGGTAGAAGTTATAGATATAGATAACGAATATTTTGAGAGAGCTATTCTTTTTGTAAAACCAACAGAGCAAAAACACGACGAAAAAGTAATAAAAGAGCGTGCAAATCTATATATTAAAGGTATAAACTATGTGCCCAAGAGGGAAAATAAAGTTACAGCATTACTATTTTCAGTAATAAAAGTCGCAATTTCTGCTGGTTTTGGCGCTGTTTTTGCTAGTATTCTACTACAAAATATATAGCCCAGATAAAATATGCTTGTTTTTTTGTTGCAATTGTAGTAAGATGACATTATATAATAGAATGACATAAGAGAGGTGACTGCAAGTGGTAGATACAAATATTAGGCGAGCTATAGTCCTTGGTGGCGGTGGCTCAAAAGGCTCTTACCAGATAGGCGTTTGGAAAGCTCTTGCCGAGCTAGGCGTGGGTTATGATGTTATAACGGGCACCTCTATTGGTGCTGTTAATGGTGCACTTATGGTGCAGGGTGACTTGCTATCTGCTATAGATGTTTGGGAAAATACAGATAGCAATACATTCACAAAGTCCGTAGCAGATGATACAGATGTGAATTTAAGTGCATACCGTGAATTTGTACGCCAAATCATAGAAAAAGGTGGGCTGGATATATCCCCACTCGAGGATATACTGCGTAGCCTGATAAAAGAGGAAGATGTGAGGAACTCACCTATTGAGTTTGGGCTTGTAACCACGGATATGACAACATTCAAAGGTGCAGAGCTATTCATAAGCGAGATACCAGAGGGGAAACTGCATGATTTTGTGCTTGCCTCTGCGTCTGCATACCCAGTTATTAAGCCACGTGATATCGACGGTAATATGTACCTTGATGGCGCGTGGATAGATAACCTACCTATAAGCATGGCGATGCGCGCACAGCAGGAGGTTGATGAGATAATAGCTGTAGATGTTGACGGTATGGGTGTTGTGCACAAGGTAAAAACAGATATCCCAGTGCGTAAAATATCGTCTTACTGGGAGCTGGGTTCCATGTTCGCATTTGATACTAATATAGCTAAGCGTAATATTAAGCTAGGCTACAATGACACCTACAAGTCTTTTGAGCTATACGACGGAAATGCATATACGTTCCATAAAGGTGAGTTCGACAGGTTTGTAGATAGCCGTATAAAAGACTTTAGCAAGCTGTATATCGATATAGTAAAGCGTATTTCTAACAATGAGCAAAGGCACATAAGGACACTTGTAGCAAACAGGATTATCAACACCGCACTTTCTCGCCACAAGGACCCCGAGAGCTATACGATTAATACATTCGCACAGGTGCTGTCGGAAATGGCTGGGGAGATACTGAATATAGACCCTACTAGAGTGTATTATTACGAACAGTTTGATGCCGAGATACTGACAAAATACATAGAGCTAGAAAAAGAAACAAAAAAAGATATACCTTTTTTATTCGGTGGGAAAAAGATTGGGATATCTGGCACTATGAAAAATCTGCGTCGTGAACAGCTACTTGCAGTTGTAAGGAATAGCCTACACAGCAACCTTACAAGCTCGCGCAGGTATATATCTACAGAAATATTAGCTACACTCTTCCCAAAAGAGTTCCTAGCATCTATCTATATAGAAATGCTGATGACGAGACGAATTTACCCCATAAAAAAATGACAACTTGTGCCAGTGTGCAGTATAGGTATATTTTGCCCTGTTTTGTAAATAATATAACCGAGATAGTATGATAGCTTGCTCTATAAGCTGATAAATCGGCTTTTGGCTGACTACTGTGCTCATCTCGAAATTACAAAGTACAAAAGGGAGTGAACAAATTGTTAGATAAAATCGCTTTAGCCTTGGTTATTGTCGGTGGACTAAACTGGGGTCTGGTAGGCATTTTGCAATTTGACCTTGTAGCTTGGCTATTCGGTGGCTCGGCTATGCTACTAAGCAGAATTGTCTATACAGTCATAGCTCTTGCTGCTATTTGGTCGATTTCTATTCTTTTCCGTGACCGTGCCATGGACACAAGTATGCAAAACGGATAAACAAAACACCTGTAACCTCCTGTGTGGAAGTTGCAGGTGCTTTTTATTACTCTGTTTCTGTTGGTATTGTTATGTTAAATCCATTAAGCTCGGCTGCCTCATCAAACGGTATCAGTATGTACTTCTTGCCATCTATAATTTTAGTTTCTAGCACATGGCTCTGGTCTGGTACAACGGATATCTTTGCCTGTGGTGTCACAAGCTCAAACTTACCACTATCTATTATATTAGCTGGCTTTAGCGTTGTGCCCTCGCCAAACTCCTCTGAGCACTTGGTCTGGAACACCTCTATTTTATCTTCCTCTACGCCACTTTTTTCTAGCATATCGCTCACTTCGTCCACTGTAATATCTAGCGGCTCAGGGTCTTTGCTCTCTTTATGCGCCTCTATCCTGTCACGTATCTGCCCATATACAGACTGCACAATCTCTATATTGCAGTCACCCTCTAGCGTGCTAGTTAGCACACTACGGAAACTCTCCTTTTGCTCGTCTGGGGACATGGGAGTTTCTACATTAAACACAGTGTTTATAAAAGAGTCATACAGCATTGCTGTGTTTCTAGAGTAGAATAGTGCGTTGTATATGTTTGCAGAGCCATCATCAAATGCCGGGAACATAAACCCAAGTTCTGGCATTGCGACCACTTGCTTAGACTCAAACCCATGGAACTTGTCTGCGTGAGAGTAGCCAAGCTCTGGCTTACCGTCTTTTACAGGGCATATAGCACACAAGAAATATGTAAATGTATTGTCCGAGCCATCGTGCTGTATCTCGCCATCTGCACCACGGTTTGGCACGTCGTATGCCTCTGCTGCTAGCAAAATAACATAGTTGGTGTCTGGCATATCTACGGACTCTATAACTTTTTTATAGAACTCATCGCGTGCATCGCTGTCTGACATTTTTGATTTTCTTAGTCGCATTAACAATTTATGTTCTTCACTATCCACCACTTGCTGTGTAGAAAAAACTATATCTATTAGGTTTTTGCCCAGTGTACCAGAGATAGTTTTCTTCAAAAAACCAAGATATTTCTCTGCCTCTAGCTCACGCATCATGCTCAGATTTTCTTCAAGATAAGAGATAACCTCTTTGCTTGTATTTACGTAGCAACCATAGATATTGTGTATATTATTTTTATTTACTGCCATTCGCCTACGGATTTGTCCCAGTTCTTTTTTATTCATCACTATGCTCCTTGTAAATTTGTCATCAATTTATAACTAATATATTCGCTTGTAATTTTATCATACAAAAAGTGAAAAGTAAACAGAAAAACCACAAACAGAATTAAT
>CAYJFF010000156.1:0-4215 GCA_964369345.1 uncultured Oscillospiraceae bacterium | reverse complement strand
AAAAAAACAAGTGACTACCGTTGAAAATAGCCACTTGAAAATCTCTTGTATTTTTTCTGTTTAGTTTATATATTCAGGTATAGTGACACAATAAACAAAACACTTATCTTGCAATTTCTTCTGCTGCTATATCACACCATCTGCTAATCCTCTCTGGCTCTGCCTGTACAGTGCTCAAGTCTTTCAAAATAAGCTCACAAGAAACATTGTGCTCACGGCAAGTATCTATAGTAGTTCTTAGCTCTTTTCTCACGCTCTCCTCGTCCAGTCCATATTCAGATGCAAGAAATGCAGGGTTTGGCTTTCTTGCCATTATCACACCTTTTCCACTCAGCCTTTCTGCGGCTTTTATGGGGTCTGCCCATGGGCTAATAGATATTTTGCGGATGTTTTTTATTTGCAGTATATCTTCTATAGAGTTATGCAGTGGCTCGCAACATCCATAGTTTACTAGCCCTACATGAGCATAATATTCACGAGCATAGTTAAGCTCAAACTCTAGTAGCATTGCTGGTGAGCAGCTAGAAAACAGCTGTGCCATGCCAGATGCCCAGCAGTCAGTAGAGCGTATATTATTAGGGTCAAAATCCTTGCCAGGCAGTATGTCCGAGTGTGTACCAGAGCAATGACACTGGGTGCTATATGGGTTTAGTAGGTCCTCTTTCTCCAGTTGCTTTAGCGTGGATATCTCTATATCTGTATAAATACGCATAGTTTGGTGTATAAGCTCTGGGTCGTCCATTAAGTCCATTAGTATAGCTGTTATAGAGCGGAACATAGCTAGTTTATCCCATGGTCTAAACTCTAGCATCTTACCAACTGGCTTGGTAGCTATTATATCCCCAAAGATATCCTGCACTATTTCTGTATTTTTTGCTGTCTGTTCCCTATCCTGTGTTATTATTGGCATTTTGAATTTTGCAAGGTCCTCACGTGTGCTTAGCTGGTCTATGTAATGGTGAGAAAGCACGCTTTCTTTTGTCCTATCACCAGATAGCACCTCCTCTATCGTTATGCCTATACCACTATCATTTATAGCCTTGTTGTACTCTATAAATGGGTTTAGTGTTTCGCTTGTATTAAAGTTCTCCCATGTATACAGTGTTTTTCTTAGATTTCGCTCTAAGTTTGCAAGATATTTATCCTCGCATAGTGTAGCATCAGGCTTACCTGGTAGCTCCACCCATGGCAGCTGGCTCACCATTACCATAACATCTGTAGCTTTTAAGTCATTATGCGCTTTCCACCTTGCAATGTTATTTTTGTTTCTATCACTAGCTGCATATTCTGCATATCTTTTTCCCAGCTCTCGCAGTACTTTTTTATCATTTTCGTAACTCATATTTCAATACCTCTCTAAGATTTTATTCATATTACTAATTATATTTTATAAACAGTAAAAATAACATAGCAAAAAACACTACAAATGTATAAAAAAGTACGAATTTGTATAAATACAGCAAAAAACTAGCTCCTTTGCGAAAGCTAGTTTTTTATATCTTATATATTAACACACATAATCATTTAGCTAAATCTTTTAGCTCATATAGTAAGTTCAGCGCATCCAATGGGCGCATTTCATCTACATTGATATCTTGCAAGCGACGTTTCAGTAAATCTGCCTTTTCATCACCAAATGCTATCTGCTCATGGAAATCTTCTTGCTTTTTCGGTTTTTCTTTCTCCACTACCCTACCATTTTCCTCTAGCTCGTGTAGCACCTCATACGCGCGGTTTATTATCCACTTGGGTATGCCAGCAAGCTTAGAAACCTCTATACCATAGCTGTCATCTACACCACCGGGCAGTATTCTGCGCAAGAAGATAATATCTTCCCCACGCTTTTTCACTGCAATATTATAGTTTTTCACACAGTCAAAATTCTCCTCCAGTGCGGAAAGCTCATGGTAATGTGTAGCAAACAACGTTTTAGCACCTAGCTTTTTCTTGTCCGCTATATATTCTAGGACACTCCTTGCTATGCTCATTCCGTCAAATGTAGATGTGCCACGCCCTATCTCGTCAAGTATTAGCAAGCTGTTTTTGGTTGCCGTGCTCAAAATCTGCGCAACCTCCGTCATCTCTACCATAAATGTGGACTGCCCACTGGATAGGTCATCAGACGCGCCCACTCTCGTAAATATAGCATCTACTATACCTATTCTTGCAGACTTTGCAGGTACAAAAGAGCCTATCTGTGCCATCAATACTATTAGTGCCACCTGCCTCATATACGTGGATTTACCAGCCATATTAGGGCCTGTTATCACTGATATTTGGTTCTGCCTATTATTAAGATATAGGTCATTGGGTACAAAGTTTGCATCATTCGTCAGACGCTCCACTACTGGGTGCCTACCATCTTTTATATCTAGCTCGTCAGATATATCCACCGTGGGTTTATTGTAGTCATTTAGCAGTGCGACAGTCGCAAAGCTCGCTAGCATATCCAGTGTAGCTATATTGTGCGAGGTCTGCTGTAGTCTATTTAGCTGTGCACTTACTTTTTCTAGTATGTCACGGAAAATAGCTGTCTCTAGCTCCAGTATTTTTTCGTTTGCAGAGAGTATCTTGGTTTCTAGCTCTTTTAGCTCCTCTGTAATATAGCGCTCACAGTTTGCAAGCGTTTGCTTGCGCACATACTCCAGCGGTGCTTGGCTAATAAATGACTTTGTAATTTCTATATAGTAGCCAAAAACCTTGTTGTAGCCTATTTTTAGGTTCTTGATACCTGTTCTGTCACGCTCTGCCTGCTCTATCTCTGCCATTATCTCTTTGCCATTGTCACAGATATAGCGTATATCATCTAGTTCTTTGTCATAGCCACGGTTTATTACCTCGCCATCTTTTAGTGCAATAGGTGGCTCTGGGTTTAGTGCTGTATTAATAAGCTCTGCTATGTCGTCCAGCCTGTCTATCCCTGTATAAATCTCTTGTAGCTTGGCAGATTTCGCCTCGCTGATAAGCTCTTTTATATATGGCAGTTGTTGCAGTGTGTGCCCCAGTGCCACAAGCTCACGCGGGCTTGCATTACCATAGACTACACGCGTCATCAGTCTCTCTATGTCATATACATTGTTTAGCTTAGAGTTAATTTCTTTTATCCATATGCTATCAGAAACCAGCTCGTCCACAGCGTTTAGCCTTGCATTTATTGCCACAACGGACATAAGCGGTTGCTCTATAGCAGAGCGTAGCATACGCCTACCCATAGATGTACAGGTTTTATCCAGCACCCATAACAGGCTACCTTTTTTCTCACCAGAACGCATAGTAGATGTTAGCTCTAGGTTTTTTCTTGCATTCATATCCAGCAGCATATACTGGCTACTGCTATACGCATCTATAAATTTGATACGCTCTAGCCCCTGTCGCTGTGTCTGTGCTATATAGCCTATCAGCCCACCTAGCGCATATACTATATACTGGTTATCGCAAAAATCCAGCTCCGACACCGAGCTAACACCGAACTGGCGCTCTACTGCCAGCTTTGCAGTTTCTTCCTCAAAGAAATCATCATCAACAAGGTCAGCAGTAGAAAGCAACTTGTTTTTTATGAAATTCGCAGTTTCTACGCAGTTAAGAAAGCGATTATTAAAAATCACTTCGTTTGGTGCAAATTTAGCAAGCTCATTTATTACAGCTGTTTCGCTGGTATCGTTGATATTAGTGACGTGTATCTCGCCTGTAGATACATCACAAAAAGCAAGCCCATAGCCTTTATCATATGCATATATGGAGCAGATATAGTTATTCGCCCCCTCCTCCAGCATGCTACTCTCTACAAGAGTACCAGGGGTAATTACACGCACTACCTCACGCTTTACCATGCCTTTTGTGGTAGCTGGGTTTTCTGTTTGCTCACACACTGCTACTTTGTAGCCTTTTTTGATAAGCTTTGCAATGTATCCCTCTGCGCTATGGTGTGGCACTCCGCACATCGGGGCACGCCCAGATAAGCCACAGTCCCTACCTGTCAAGGTAAGCTCTAGCTCTCTTGATATTTTCAGCGCATCATCAAAAAACATCTCATAGAAATCACCAAGTCTAAAAAACAGCACGTGGTCTTTATGCTTGTCTTTTATATCGAAATACTGCTGCATCATAGGTGAAAGCTTGGATATATCGATATCGGCTGTGCGAATATATGTTTGTGCGTTATTTTCTCTTTTTTCTTCTGTAGTAGTCATATAAATCCAACCTTGTATATGTAAT
>CAYJFF010000155.1:0-4320 GCA_964369345.1 uncultured Oscillospiraceae bacterium | reverse complement strand
GTATGTGCCCCCAAGGGCTTTACTGCAAATGCTATACACTGTGGCATTCGCAAGAACAGGACAAAAGAGGACCTAGCGCTAATATATAGCGAGGTTCCAGCAATGGCTGCATCTGTATATACAAAAAATCTTGTAAAAGGTGCACCACTGACTGTTACTAAAAATAATATAGCAAACGGTGTAGCACAGGCTATTATATGCAACAGTGGCAATGCCAACACTTGCAATGCAGACGGTATAGAGGTTGCAGACAAGACTTGCGCACTACTTGCAGATAAGCTAGGCATAGACACAACAGATGTTATCATAGCATCTACTGGCGTTATCGGCCAGCCACTGGATATAACACCAATAGCGGACGGTGTACCACAGCTTGTACAGGGTCTTAGCAAGAGTGGCGACAGCCTTGCAGCACTGGGTATCATGACTACTGACACTCACCCCAAAGAGGTTGCTGCAAGCTTTGATATCGGCGGTGTGGAGTGCAAAATAGGTGGTATAGCAAAGGGGTCCGGCATGATACACCCAGACATGGCGACCATGCTTGTTTTTATAACCACTGACTGCAATATAACAGCTGAAATGCTACAAAAAGCACTTTCTACCGACGTGGATAGCTCGTTTAATATGCTTAGCGTTGATGGAGATACATCTACCAATGATATGGTATCAATACTTGCTAACGGACTAGCTGTCAACAAGCTAATAGATAGCGAGTGCGAGGATTTCACAGCGTTTATGTGTGCGCTAAACACAGTAACTATGGCACTGTGCAAGAATATTGCTGGTGATGGCGAGGGCGCTACAAAACTACTAGAATGTAAGGTATCTGGCGCAAGCGATATTACTACTGCAAAAAAAGTTGCAAAGTCCGTTATTTGTTCCTCACTTGTAAAAACTGCTATGTTTGGTGCAGATGCCAACTGGGGCAGGGTGCTGTGTGCCATAGGCTATAGTGGCTGTGAGCTTGATGTTAGCACTATAGATGTTTCTTTCCGCTCTCCCAAGGGCGAGATAGCTGTTTGCAAGAATGGTGCTGGTGTACCTTTCTCCGAGGAAATAGCAAAAGAAATATTGCTAGAAAAAGATATAGAAATACTAATAAACCTAGGCAGTGGCAATGTAAGCACAACTGCATGGGGCTGTGACCTAACATACGACTATGTAAAAATAAACGGTGACTACAGAACATAAGATATAAAATACAAGGACGGTATTCGGTAATGAAACTTTCTAACCTAGAGCGCGCAAATATTCTTACACAGGCACTGCCATATATACAGCAGTACTATAATAAGCGTATTGTTATAAAATACGGTGGCAATGCCATGATAAACGAGGAGCTAAAACAGCAAGTAATGGAAGATATTGTGCTACTATCACTTGTTGGTGTAAAAGTAGTTCTTGTGCATGGTGGTGGCCCAGAAATAACAGAACAGCTAAACCTAATAGGCAAAAAGAGCGAGTTTATCGACGGACTGCGTGTGACGGACCAAGAAACAGCAGAAGTTGTGCAAATGGTGCTTGCTGGCAAGATAAACAAGGGGCTTGTAAACTTGTTGCAGACAAAGGGTGGCACTGCTATGGGTATCTCCGGCATAGACTCGCACATGATAAAAGCTGTGCAAAAAGATGACAGGCTGGGCTATGTTGGCAAGATAACAGAAGTAAATATAAAACCGATAACCGACCTACTAGACAAGGGATATATACCTGTAGTATCCACACTGGGCTGTGATGATAAGGGCAATGTATATAACATCAATGCAGATACAGCAGCGGCATACATAGCAGGTGCCATGCAGGCAGAAAAACTTGTTACTATGACAGATATTGCTGGTATCTTGCGTGACAAAGACGACCCTAGCTCCCTAATCCCACATATTGACACAAAAGAGGCTGTGCGCCTATTTGATGAGGGTATAATATCTGGTGGTATGATACCAAAAGTAGAGTGTTGCATAGAGGCTATACAGCGTGGTGTAAAGCAAGTTATCATCATGGACGGCAGGGTGCCCCACGCACTGCTAATAGAGATGCTAACAGATGAGGGTGCTGGCACATTGATAGTAGATAAAAAAGAACAGGAGTAATTATAACCATGGATAAAAACCTAGATAAACAGTATATCGCCAATACATACGCAAGATTTGACCTAGAAATAAGCTGTGGTAAAGGCTCACTGTGCTATGACGAAAAAGGCAAGGAGTACATAGACCTCACCACTGGTATTGCAGTAAATACATTTGGTTTTTGTGACGAGCAGTGGCAGTCGGCTGTGACAAAACAGCTCTCTACCCTACAGCATATATCCAACCTATACTACACAGAGCCATGTGTGAAACTTGCCGAGCTACTCTGCAAAAAGACAGAGCACCTAGAGCGTGTGTTTTTCTCAAACTCTGGGCTAGAGGCTAACGAGTGTGCTATAAAAACTGCACGTAAGTATGCGGCAGATAAAAAAGGCAAGGACTATTACACCATTATCACACTAAAAAACAGCTTCCACGGTAGGAGCATAACAACACTTGCAGCTACTGGACAGGATAGCTTCCATACCGACTTTTTACCACTTACTGACGGTTTTGTGTATGTAGATGTCGATGACATAGACGGACTGCGCAAAGCTGTGGCAGAAAACAAGATAGCCGCTATAATGTTTGAGCCTGTACAAGGCGAGGGCGGTGTATATACTATGAGCACCGAGTTTGTAAAAGAAATGCAGACACTATGTAACGAGCACGACCTGCTGCTAATTGCAGACGAAGTACAGACAGGCAACGGCAGAACAGGTAAGTATTTTGGATATATGCACTACGGCGTTTACCCAGATGTTGTGAGCACTGCTAAGGGGCTTGGTGGTGGCTTGCCTATCGGTGCTACCCTGTTCTCTGCTAAGGCAAAAGACGTGCTGACATATGGTAGCCATGGCTCTACATTTGGTGGCAACCCTATAGCCTGCGCTGGTGCTATTAGCATTGTAGAGCGTATAGACAGCGAGCTAATGTGTGAGGTTGAAAAGAAATCTGCATATATCAAAGAACAGTTGCTAGGCTGTGAGGGCATAAAGAGCATTAGTGGTATGGGACTACTACTAGGCATAGAAACCGAGAAAAGTGCAGATGAAATAGTTAAAGCATGTATGGAAAAAGGTGTTCTTGTTATCAAGGCAAAAACCAAAGTACGCCTATTACCAGCACTGAATATCCCCTACCCACTACTAGAAAAGGCGCTTAATATACTAAAAGAGTGCTGTAAATAATAGGTCTTGAAAGGAATAATGTTATGTTAAAAGGTAAAAGTTTTCTTAAACTACTAGATAATACACCAGAGGAAATAGACTATCTTATATACCTGGCTATGGAGTTTAAAGGTATGAAAAAGAATGGTACTGCGCACCGCACACATGAGGGTAAAAACATTGCGCTTATATTTGAAAAAACAAGCACAAGAACACGCTGTAGTTTTGAGGTTGCGGCATACGACCTAGGTATGCAGACAACTTACCTAGACCCACAAGCAAGCCAGATAGGCAAAAAAGAGAGTATCGCAGATACTGCACGCGTACTAGGCAGACTGTATGATGGTATAGAGTACCGTGGCTACTCACAAGAGATAGTAGAGGAGCTTGCAGAGTATGCTGGTGTGCCAGTGTGGAATGGCTTAACAAACGAGTTTCACCCCACACAGATACTTGCAGACTTTATGACAATAAAGGAGCGTTTCGGCAAGACCGAGGGCATAAAGCTAGTATATATGGGTGATGCTAGGTACAATATGGGCAACTCGCTAATGGTGGGTGCTGCGAAGATGGGTATGCATTTCACTGCTTGTGCACCAAAGAAGTATTTCCCAGATGCAGCGCTAATAGCACAGTGCCAAGAGATTGCAAAAACAACTGGCGCAACGCTAACTTTCTGCGAGGACGTAGCAGAGGCAACAAAAGATGCAGATGTTGTATACACTGATGTTTGGGTATCCATGGGTGAGCCACTGGAGGTTTGGGAGGAGCGCATAAACGAGCTTTCTCCGTATCAGGTCAACAGCGCTGTCATGGCTAACGCTAGTGAGCATGCTGTATTTATGCACTGCCTACCTGCTTTCCACGACCTAAAGACCAGCACAGGCGCAGAAATGGGCGCTAAATTTGGCAGAGATAGTATGGAAGTTACAAACGAAGTTTTTGAGAGCGAGCAGTCAATTGTTTTTGACCAAGCAGAGAACAGAATGCACACTATCAAGGCTGTTATGGAAGCAACACTTTAGTCGCTATTATTAGTTTGTACAGCGTGCCGCTGTAGGCACTCCACCACCCACAGT
>CAYJFF010000154.1:0-4364 GCA_964369345.1 uncultured Oscillospiraceae bacterium | reverse complement strand
GAGGTGGAATAGTAAATGTTTAATTTTAAGAAAAACACAGTTTTTAGCAGAGATAATCACTTTAGCGAAATTATAGAGGACACTGCCACTGGTGGAGTCCTCGCTGTTTGGGGCAGTCCTAACAGTGGCAAATCTACAACAGCATTTAAAATCGCAAAGTATCTATCAGATAAAAAGAAGAATGTAGTTCTGCTTTTATGTGATATGACAGCTCCAATGCTCCCTTGTTCAGTGCCACCATCAGAGCTAGAAATTGAAAAATCACTAGGCAGTATACTCGCTGCAACCCATGTCACCGAGCCATTAGTTAAATACAATATGATAACCCTTAAAAGAAATCCATATTTATCGGTGGTGGGAATGTTAAAGGGAGAAAACGAATACACATATGCTCCCTATTCTAAAATTCAAGCAGAGGAACTCATCGACTGCCTTAGAGATATTGCTCCATTTGTAGTGATAGACTGCTCTAGCTATATAGCCAATGATATATTATCGGCTGTATCAATAAATGATGCTGATAGTGTATTAAGGCTTGTAAACTGCGACCTTAAATCTATAAGCTACCTATCAAGCCAGCTACCACTTTTACAAAATAGCGGTTATGATATGGAGAAGCATTACAAGATAGCCTCCAATGTTAAACCTCATCATGGAGTTGAGCAGATGTCAGGCGCACTTGGTAGCATAGCTTTTACCATTCCATATTCAGCCGAAGTTGATGAACAGTATTTAAGTGGGAATTTGCTTTCAGAGCTTAGTTTGAAAAGTAGCAGAAGTTTTCGAGAGGCAATAAAGAAGATATGCCACGAGGTGTTTGGAGTATGAGTTTAGGAGAAAAAAGAAGTTCCTCACTTTTTATAAATGAGCAACCTAAAAAAGCTGATGATACAAAGCTGATAGCACCTACACAAACTAATAAGATTATTGATAAGGCTATAGAAGAATCGGCAAAAAATCACGAAAAGACAGAGCTTGCACAAGAAAATCGCAGTCACACACTATTCTTTCAAAGCACAGAAAAGCAAGAGTTTTCTGATGTATTAAAAGATGTACAGGCACACATTGCAGATAACTACTCCGAGCTTATCACTGGGGATTTATATGATGCTAAAGAACAGATGAAACGCTTTATAACAAAGTATATACTTGATAAGCGAATTTATGTGGAAGGTAAAACCAATGAACAGCTTATAGATGATATATACACAGAGATGGCTGAATATGGCTTTTTAACAAAATATATCTTTGGCAAAAATATTGAGGAAATAGACATCAACGCTTGGAATGATATAGAGGTGCAGTATTCAAATGGCACAACAGCGAAATTAGATGAGCATTTTGATTCCCCAGAACACGCAATAAATGTAATCAGAAGAATGCTCCATGTCAGTGGAATGGTGCTAGACAATGCAAGCCCAGTTATTTTAGGACATCTATCAAAGAATATTCGTATTGCTGTTATTAAAACACCTATTGTGGATGAAGATGTTGGTGTGGTGGCATCTATTCGTATAGTTAATCCCCAAAGCCTTAGCAAAGAGGATTTTGTAAAGGGTGGCACAGCGACAGATGATATGCTTGATTTTTTATCGGTGTGTTTAAGATATGGTATATCTATGTGTATAGCAGGAGCTACCAGCAGTGGTAAAACCACTATGCTAAACTGGTTATTAGATACAATCCCAAACACAAAGCGAGTGTATACCATTGAAAATGGCTCACGAGAGCTAGACCTTGTGAAAAAGGAAAACGGGAAAGTTGTAAACTCAGTTATACACACCCTAACAAGGGATAGTGACAATGACAAACAGAAGATAGACCAAATAGCTTTGCTAGATGTGGCACTGCGACTTAACCCAGACATAATCGGTCTTGGAGAAATGCGAGGTCCAGAAGCCAATGCAGCACAGGAGGCAGCGAGGACAGGAATTGCAGTTGTAACCACCATACACAGTAATAGCTGTGATGCAACCTTTCGCCGAATGGTTTCGCTGTGTAAGCGTGGTGTGGATATGAGCGATGAAACTCTAATGCAGTATGTCACAGAGGCATACCCTATTGTAGTATTCTGCAAACAACTTGAAAACAAACAGCGTAAACTAATGGAAATTATGGAATGCGAAATACAGGATGATGGCACTAGAAATTATCATTCTATTTACAGGTATGTCATAACCGAAAACAGCATAGTGGATGGCAAGTTCATAATTACTGGCGAGCATCAAAAGGTTAATGGTATATCTGATAGCCTAGCCAAAAGGCTACTTGAAAATGGTATGCCAATGGTAGAGATAGAAAAATTAAAGTAGGAGGTAAGATACATTGAATTATATATTAATGCTCGCCTGTGTCGGAATGGTCACAGGTCTTTTTGTTTTGCTTAATATCTCACCAATGGATATGACACAAAACATTTTTAAAACCCTATCTGATAAGCCACAAAGTCTTAAAGACAGCTTAAATGAAACTACAAAAAGAAAAAAGCAGAGCTATCTAAAAAGAGAGATTATTGAAGTAAAGGAAATATTAGAGATGACAGGGCGAAGCCATAAGTTTTCGCAAATATCAGCTATATCTATGCTTGCCTTTGTAGTTGGTGGAAGCCTTGCAATTATGATAGGTAACTGGTTTTTAGCTCCTGTGCTTGCAGTAGGGTTTATGTTCATTCCATTTTGGTATGTAAGGCTGACTCAAAGCTACTTTAAAAAGGATATAGCAGCAGAACTGGAAACAGCACTTAGCATAATTACTACAGGATATTTAAGAACAGAAAATATTGTAACAGCTGTGGAAGAAAACATCTTGTATCTTAATCAGCCTGTATTATCGGTTTTTAAAGCCTTTATATATCAAATAAAGATGGTTAACCCTGATATAGTGGGAGCGCTTCAAGATATGAAAATGAAGATAGATAACCCTGTGTTTCGTGAATGGATAGATGCAGTTATACTATGCCAAAACGATAGAAGTTTAAAATCCACACTCACACCAATAACCTCAAAGCTGTCAGATATGAGAATTGTAAATGCCGAGCTTGAAATGCTTGTAACTGCTCCAAGACAAGAGTTCATCACAATGGTGGTTTTGGTATTGTGTAATATTCCCCTGCTTTACTTCCTTAATGAAAACTGGTATCACACACTAGTTCATACAGTGGTTGGGCAAATAATGCTTGCAATTAGTGGAGCAGCAATATTCATATCAACAGCCTGTGTAATTAAACTTACACAACCAATTGAGTACAAAAGGTAGGTGGAGGAATGACAATATATATTATTTTATTTGGGATACTGTTAGGCTTTGGTATGTTTTTTATCATTGCTGATATAGTAAAACTCCCAAAACTAGCAACACAAAAAGCCATAATAACAGCCTCCAACAGCTCTAATAAAAAAGCCAGTAGCCTTGATGCACTACTGGGGAATTTAAGCATCAAATTATCCAAGATACTAAGCATAAATGAATACAAGCAAACTCGATTAAAAAATATATTGTTTGCAGCAGGAATCAATAAGACACCAGAAGAATATATGGCTAGCTCCATAATTAAAGCGATGATAACAGGTATATGGGTAATCCCTTGTTTATACATCTTTCCAATAGGCTCACCTGTGCTATTAGTTTTTGCTATTATGGTGTATTTTAAAGAAATAAATAGTGCTGATAAAATGCTTAGTGAAAAAAGAGAGATAGTAGAAACAGAGCTACCACGATTTGTAGCAACAATAACACAGGAGCTACAAAACAGTCGTGACATATTAAAAATACTAGAGAATTTTAAACAAAATACAAATGAAGTATTTTCTAAAGAGCTTGATATTTTAACAGCAGATATGCGCTCATCTTCCTATGAATCAGCACTAACTAGATTTGAAAGCAGACTTAACTCCCCTATGTTATCAGATATTGTTCGTGGTTTAATTTCTGTGCTTCGAGGCGATGACAGCATAGTATATTTCCAAATGCTATCCCACGATATGAAGATGCTAGAACTGCAAAGATTAAAACTACAAGCGATGAAGATACCACCTAAGATTCGCAAGTTTTCATTTGTTATGTTAATGTGCTTTTTAATGACCTACCTTGTAATCATACTATTTGAAATTGTATGGTCTATGAGTACAATGTTTTAATGGAGGGACTATGTTTAGAATATTAAAAAATAAGCGTGGTGAGGGATATATAGATACAGTGGTACTGGTGCTATGTGCTATGCTTATGATAGCACTTGCAATAAGAGTATTTCCTGTGTATATAGCAAAACAAAAAGTAGATACCTTTGCCACAGAAGTATTAAGAGAGGCTGAAATATTTGGAAGAATAGGCAGTGAAACCTCGGCAGAGGAACAGCGCCTTAAAGA
>CAYJFF010000153.1:0-4450 GCA_964369345.1 uncultured Oscillospiraceae bacterium | reverse complement strand
AAATCACACTTGGTTACTTGTTGTGATGGACAAGTAACGAAAAAGGGCAGAGACTACCACCCTGTACAGGGTAATCACAAAGGTAGAGAGTAATACATAACTACCCGCTGTATAAGCTAACAAAGAGGTAGAAAGTTACCCATAAAACAGAAACAAGAGCATTAAATGTCCTGTTATTTAGTAAGATAACTAAAAAAAAGCTAGTAAACAAGCCATTATTTAGCCGATTACAGCTATATTGCTGTTGACAATACAACATAAATGTGGTAAGATATTTATGCCGCATGCGACAGGTACTAAGTGCGCCTTTTTTTAGGCACCACCTGCATATCGTAGCGAGTCTTAATGAAAGAGGAAATGAAATGTACGCAATTCTTGAAACCGGTGGTAAACAATACACAGTAAAACCCGGCGATGTACTATACATCGAAAAAATTGAAGCTGAGGACGATACTACTTTTACTTTTGATAAAGTACTAGCTCTTGGCGAAGATGGCAAGCTAACTTTTGGTGCTCCTTATGTTGCTGGTGCAACAGTAACTGGTAAAGTTATTAAAACAGGTAGGGGTAAAAAGATCACAGTTCTAACTTATCGTCCTAAAAAAGACTATAAGAGAAAAATGGGTCATAGACAACCATATACAAAAGTAGAAATCACAGCTATTTCTGCTGGCTAATATTGCCACATCTACGATAAGTAGAAACGAAGAAGATTTATTCTGACCGTGGGTAACCACATAATGAAAATTGCTAATAAAGCGAGGTGTAATTTATGGCTCATAAGAAGGGCGTCGGCTCGACCAAAAATGGTAGAGATTCCGAGTCAAAGCGACTTGGCGTTAAAAGATCAGACGGACAAGCAGTACTTGCTGGTAACATCCTAGTTCGTCAAAGAGGCACACATATTCATCCGGGTAACAACGTAGGCATTGGATCCGATGATACATTGTTTGCACTTGTAGATGGCAAGGTAAAATTTGAGCGTCTAGGTAAAGACCGCAAAAAATGCTCTGTATACCCTGCATAATAAGCTTTTAAACTCCGATGCTTACTATCATCGGGGTTTATTTTTTGTATAAAGGAGGTCGCTATGTTTGTAGACAAAGCACGAATATTAATAAAAGCCGGTGATGGCGGTGACGGTATGGTTTCTTTCCATCGTGAAAAATATGTTGCAGCGGGTGGTCCTGATGGTGGCGATGGTGGCCGCGGCGGTGATATTGTTTTCGTTGCTGATACCAACGTAAACAGCCTGCTAAATTTTAAATATAAAAGGCGTTACTTCGCACAGGACGGCGATGCTGGTGGCAGGAAAAACTGCACTGGTAAGAGTGCGCCACAGTTCATTATAAAAGTACCAAAAGGCACAGTTGTACGTGAGCATGAAACAGGTCGTGTTCTTGCAGATTTATCCGATGCAGAGCCTGTTATGGTGTTGCGTGGTGGCCGTGGTGGCTGGGGTAACCAGCATTTCGCTACACCTACACGCCAAGTACCAAACTTTGCAAAGGGTGGCCAAGTTGGTACTACTATGGAAGTAGACCTAGAGCTGAAACTGCTAGCAGATGTTGGCCTTGCTGGCTTCCCAAATGTTGGTAAATCCACCCTAGTTTCTGTTGTTAGTGCTGCAAAACCAGAGATTGCAAACTATCATTTTACTACACTGTCACCTGTTCTGGGTGTTGTGCGCGTTGATGATGAAAACAACTTTGTTATTGCCGATATCCCTGGGCTTATCGAGGGCGCTAGCGAGGGCATAGGCCTTGGTCACCAGTTTTTACGCCACATTGATAGATGTCGCCTTATTGTGCATGTTGTGGATGTGTCCGGCTGTGAGGGCAGGGACCCTAAAGAAGATTTTGAGACAATCAACAAGGAGCTTGAGGACTATAGCTTGGAGCTTTCCACTAGACCTATGATTGTTGCTGCAAATAAATGTGATATCGCAACTGAGGAGCAAATAGCAGAGTTTAGGGAGTTTATAGAGAGCAAAGGACTGGACTTCTATACAATTTCTGCTGCATCTGTACAGGGCACACGCGAGCTTATGCAGGCTGTGTACACCAAGTTGCAAACGCTTCCACCTATCGTTAGATATGAGGTTGACATTGCACCTATTTTGCAAAAATCTTCTAAGCAAGAGTTTGAGATTGTAAAAGAGAATGGTATTTTTATTGTCAAAGCAGACTGGCTAAAGCACTCTCTTGGTATGGTAGATATGGATGACTATGAGTCGTTGCAATATTTCCAACGTCTATTACGTAGCAGTGGTATCATTGCCAAGCTAGAGGAAATGGGTGTACAAGAAGGTGATACCGTTAGTATTCTTGGCTTTGAGTTTGATTTTGTAAACTAAATAACGACCACCATCACAGTGTTTGATTTTATTGGCGCGTGGTGGTGGATTACTTCAATCATAGCCGACAATTTGTGATAAAAGGGAGTTTGAAATGACTGAATTTGACCCTCAAAACGAAAACCCAAAGATGCTTAGCCCACTTAACCTTGCTTTTGTTGGTGATGCTGTATATAGTATTCTTGTTCGCGAATATTTGATAGCAAAAGGCAGTGCGCCCGTTGGTAAATTGCATAAAAAAGCTGTCTCTTTGGTTTGTGCATCAGCGCAGTCCAGAGCTGTGGATAATATCTACCCTTTGCTTAGTGAAGATGAGGTTGCTATATTTAAACGAGGTAGAAATGCAAATTCCACACCACCACGCAATGGTGACCATGCAGAATACAGGCAAGCAACTGGGCTAGAGGCTTTGTTTGGTTATTTATACCTTGCAAAAAAAATTGAGCGTATTAACGAACTTTTTATGACAATACTGGAAAAAGAGTACAACTTATAAACGCATATCTAGATTTGGAGGTATTATGAAAAAATCTGAAATTATAAAGATTTTTCGACCAAAAGATATTCTTTATGACGTTATTTCCGCTTTGTTTTTCTCTGTAGGTCTTACGTCATTTACTGCACCAGCACAAATAGCGCCTGGTGGCATATCTGGTATATCTATCATGTCACAATATCTGTTTGACACACAGCTCGGTACGGTAACCTTACTACTAAATATCCCACTTTTGTTACTTGCTTGGAAATTTTTAGGGCATACATTTACTATAAAGACAATGAAAACTGTTTTAATCCAAACACTTTTCCTTAACTATGTAGCGCCTATGTTCCCTGTTTACTCTGGTGAACAAATTCTTGCGGCACTATTTGGTGGAATATTTGTGGGTATATCCCTAGCCTTTGCTTTTATGCAGGGCACAACAACGGGCGGTACAGACATTGCCAGCAGGCTTGTTCAGCGCAGATATCGCCATGTACCAATAGGCAGAATGCTCATGATAATTGATGCTATTATTCTTTCTGCATCTATAGCTGTTTTTGGTAATATAGAAACTGCCCTGTATGGTGTAATTTCTATTTACGCCACTGCTCATGTTGTTGATGGTGTTCTATATGGACTAAACAGGGGTAAAGTTTTGCTTGTGTTTACTAAGAAGATTGATGAAATAACTCATGAGATGATGCAAAAACTTGACCGTGGTGTTACTCTACTATATGCTAAAGGTGCGTATTCAGGCGCAGATAGACAGATTATCCTTCTTGCTGTTCGTGCTTCTCAGTACCACCCTGCTGAGGAAATTATAAAGCGTCACGACCCAGATGCTTTTGTGCTTACACTTGAGGCAGGCGAGATACAGGGCGAAGGTTTCAAGATGCTGAGCGAAGAAAAGGTTACCTAGTAGCACAAAAAGATATGTAACAGTAGATAGTTACATATCTTTTTATTTTGCTATTTTATACTTTTGTACGCATTTTACTTATGTTATACGGATATTTCAAAGCCTAATTCATTAAAAGACAATGTTTCATCAATCACTTCTATGTATATTCCCTCGGCTTGTTTAAATCCAAATTTTCGATATACATTTATAGCAGGAGCATTAGATTCTACCACAAATAGCCTCAAATTTTCTCCTGATTTTTCCCTTACTATTTCGATTGCTCGTTTTAGCAGTTCGGTTGCTATTCCTTGCTTAGAATAATCAATATTAACACCGAGCCTGTCAATATAAAAAGCTTTGGAGCTCACATTTTTCCATTTGACATGCTTTTCGCCTGCATGCTCTCTATATAGTGCAAACGCTCCAACTATGATATCATTTTTTAGCAATACGTATAGACTATTATTAATAATATCCTTTTCAAAAAACTGGCATGGGTACACGCTATCCCAGATTTGTATACCACTATTATTCATTCTATCAATTAAGTTAAAGTACATTTCTTTTATCTCTAACAAATCATTTTCTCTCGCTAATCTAAACTCTATCATAGTTCACCTCATTATAACATAATTTGTAAAGTACAAAAAAAGAGTAGCAACAGCTACTCTTTTGGATAAAGAATCGGCAACGACCTATTTTCACAGGCGGC
>CAYJFF010000152.1:0-4550 GCA_964369345.1 uncultured Oscillospiraceae bacterium | reverse complement strand
AAAGAAAGGACGGTAACGTTATGGATATTAGAGTTAACGATATAATAATAATGAAAAAACAACACCCCTGTGGAACAAACCGATTTGTGGTGCTACGCGCAGGTATGGACTTTAAAATCCAGTGCGAAAAATGTGGGCACCTAGTAATGTTACCACGTATGAAACTAGAAAAATCTATGCGCCAAATAATACGCGAGGAAAAAGAGCAATAGCGTTGTTAGTTTTTTGAGCATAATAATAAATATAGAATTAAAATGGAGAATAAAAAATGTTTGATAAATTACAACTAACAGTCGCAAGATATGACGAAATAAGCAATATGCTAACAGAGCCCGCAATAATAAACGATAACAATAAATACCGTGAGCTAATGCGTGAATATAAAAACCTAACACCAATAGTAGAAAAATATAATGAATACGCCACAGCAAAAAAATCCTATGAGGAAGCAGTAGAAATGCTAGATGCTGGTGGTCTGGAAAAAGATTTCAAAGAAATGGTAGAAGAAGAAATGAAAGAGTCCAAAGCAGCTATGGAGCCGCTGGCACAGGAGCTGCAAATTTTGCTACTACCAAAAGACCCCAACGATGACCGCGACGTAATAGTGGAGATAAGAGGTGGTGCAGGCGGTGAAGAAGCTGCACTTTTTGCAAATTCGCTACACAGAATGTATAATATGTATGCAGAGAAACGTGGCTGGAAAACAGAGATACTATCGCTTAATGAAACTGAGCTAGGTGGCTGTAAGGAAGTCAGCTTTTCTATCACAGGCGATAGTGCGTATTCACGACTAAAATTCGAGAGTGGCGTGCACAGAGTACAGCGTGTCCCAGAAACAGAAACACAGGGCAGAATACACACATCTACAGTAACAGTAGCAGTGCTAGCAGAGGCAGAGGACGTAGATATCGAGATTGACCCAAAAGACCTTAAAATAGACACTTTCCGTGCTAGTGGTGCAGGTGGTCAGCATATCAATAAAACAAGCTCTGCTATACGTGTAACACATCTACCCAGTGGCATGGTGGTAGAGTGTCAGGACGAGAGAAGCCAGCACAAAAATAAAGATAAAGCGCTACGTGTATTGCGTTCACGACTACTAGAGGAAAAACAACGTGCACAGGACGAGGAAATAGCAAGTGAGCGCCGTTCACAAGTGGGCACAGGCGATAGAAGTGAGCGTATACGCACATATAACTACCCACAGGGCAGAGTAAGCGACCATAGAATAAACCTAACACTATACAAGCTAGATATAGTGATGAATGGTGACCTAGACGAGCTTATAGACCCACTAATAACCCACCACCAAGCAGAGAAGTTGAGCGCACAGGGGGTGGAATAATTGCCACAAACTATTATGCTAAGAGCATATAGCACAGCGGAGGATATTCAGGATATAGCCACAGCAGGCAAAATTCTAGCACAGGGTGGCACTGTCATTATACCAACAGAAACAGTCTACGGACTGGGCGCAAATGCCCTAGACAGCAGTGCCGTTAAGCAGATATTTGCAGCAAAGGGCAGACCACAGGATAATCCACTTATAGTGCACCTTTCAGATATATCCGAGCTTGAGAGTGTTGCAAAAAACATACCTCAAAGTGCGTATATATTAGCAGAAAATTTTATGCCTGGGCCACTAACCATAATACTGCAAAAGCGTGATATAATACCACTAGAAACATCTGCAGGGCTAGAAACTGTGGCTGTACGTGTGCCACAGAATAGCATTGCACGTGCTATAATAAAAGCAGCAGGCGTGCCAATAGCAGCCCCATCAGCAAATCGCTCTGGTAGCCCCAGCCCCACGACATTTGCGCACTGTGTAAATGATATGCAGAACAGGGTAGATGCCATTGTAGAGAGCATACCGTGCGAGGTAGGTGTGGAGTCCACAGTGGTTTCGCTAATAGGTGATGTGCCAGTGGTGTTACGCCCTGGTGCAATAACCCCAGAGCAACTGCGTGCAGTATTGGGCGAGGTGCTAGTAGATGACACAGTGCTGTCCCCGCCAAAAGAGAATGTGCAAGTAGCTTCCCCAGGGGTGATGCACAAGCACTATGCCCCAAATGCAAATGTCACACTGATAATTGGTGATACACTTGCATTTGCGGAGTATGTCAATGCAAGAGCAGGCGAGCAAGACTGTGCAGTGTGTTTCGAGGAAGATATGCCACATATTACAGGGAAAAGCATCTGCTATGGCGCAAAAAATGCATATGATGAGCAAGCAAAGCGTATATTTGATACACTTAGAGAGCTAGATAACCAGTCTATACAAAACGCATATGTACACGCACCAGAAAAAGTAGGTGTGGGGCTAGCTGTGTATAACAGGCTACTACGCTCTGCCAATTTTAACGAAATACAGCTCTAGGTTACAGGAAGATAGGAGGCTAGTTTGTGAAAGTAGTTGGACTAACAGGCCCTACGGGTGCTGGTAAATCTTTTGTGTGCTCGCTAATGGGCGAGTGGGACGGAGTAAGTATAATAGATTGCGACAAAATAGCACGACGTGTGACAGTGAAGGGACACCCGTGCCTTGTTGATATTGCCATAGCTTTTTCACCAAAGGTAATAGACCCATGGGGTGAGCTAAAACGCAAGACACTAGCAGAAATGGTGTTTGGCGATGATGAAAAGCTAAAACAGCTCAACGAAATTATTTTTCCATATATAATGGTGGAGCTGAAAAAAGACATAGAGATAGCTCGTGAAAGTGGTGCGCACTCTGTGATTGTAGATGCGCCTACACTTTTCGACAGTGGTGCAGATAAACTATGTGATATGATAGTGGTGGTACTTGCAAAGTCTGGGACAAGGCTTAACCGTGTTATGGAGCGTGATGCACTGACAGCGGAGCAAGTAGCACAGCGTATGCACAGCCAGCAAGAAGACGAGTTTTTCCGTGAGAGAGCAGATTTTGTTATAGAGAACAACGAGAATGATGTAGTTAGTCTAAGGTTACAGGTGCTAGAACTGCTGAATTATCTGAGTGTTTAACAAAAATCTTAATGTTTTGCTGTGCAAATCTTAATATTTACATTGTTGACAAGCAAGTATAGCTGTGATATGATTATCTAAAGACGATGATGGGGAGGAGTAAGCAAGTAGCCTTTCTCTAGAGAGCGACAGGTAGCTGTAAATGTCGTGCTAGGTCTTGCCCAAGGTAGCCTCGGAGTCTCGGTGCAGAAATATTAGTAAGTGCCGACGTGTCCTCACGTTATAGGGGAGAGGGATTATAGTCCCTTGCTAAGAGCGCTCTTTTTAGGGCGAAAACAGGTGGTACCGCATATATTATATGTCCTGTTGCTGTGATGGCAATGGGGCATTTTTGTATTTTATGGCACTATACCTGTGTGGTTATTTTAAGAAAGAAGGGGTGTTTTGAAACAATATAGGTCACTCAAGATATATCTGTTTATATTTTCGATATTCTTTTTAACCTTTAGCAATCTAGTTACATCTATAGTTGTGTTTGCGATAATGAACACGGTGCTTGCGCTGCTGACATTTGTAACTGCAAATAGCAGGATGCGAAGAGCGATAATCGTGCTCAGTTATGTCTGTATAACAGCAGTGCAGATATCATACGCAGTGTTCGTGTTAGATGCAGAGATTACTAGCACGCTAGATGGCATAGTAGTAATGATTATACTATACTTGTTGCTTGCTTTCTCTTATGCGCTAGAGCATTATTTGCAGATAAAGAATTATCAGAAATATTTTTTTCATAATGAGGAAAATGTGCCCACACTACCTTTTGCAGATTTGCAAGAATTTACAGATATGCTAAGGGATAAAAGACGTCGTCTAAGCAAGACAACCTCTGTTATAACAAGGAAAAATATCAGGTTTATGATAGAGGAGATACTGAGAAACAACTCGTTTGTATATATAAACAACGGAACACTAAGCGATGATTATATACGGACGCTAAGGGGCACTGTGGATGATGAAGCGGTGTATATTGTTTTATCAGATACTAGGAGTGTGTCCAGCCAGATGCTCTCTGTTTTTACCGACAAGGCATATAACCATGTGTCAATTTCTTTTGATAGGGACTTAAAAACACTGGTGAGCTACAACGGTGGCGCAAGAATAAACCCACCAGGTCTTAATAGCGAGATGATTGACTTTTTCTCCAACAAAGATGCTGGTATCTATGTTTATAAGCTAAATGTCACAAAAGAGCAAAAGCAGATGATGATTGACAAGGTAGAGGAGATAAACACCAACGGCAGTGCTTATAATCTGCTGGGGCTAATGCTAAAAAAATCCTACAAACCAAATATAATGTACTGCTCTCAGTTCGTATATACACTGCTAAAGCACGCAGGGGCGACATATTTTGAAAAAGACCAGAACGACATCCGACCCACCGACCTTGTGGAGCTTGACTACCGTAGAAAGCTGACATTTGAGTATGAAATTAGGTTTAAGTAGGTGTCGGGAACGCCCGACAGCGTATGCCAAGCGTGAGACACTTTCTACCCCTGTGACGACATTGTACAAGGTGGTAGTTTCTGCCCTTTTTCGTTACTTGT
>CAYJFF010000151.1:0-4647 GCA_964369345.1 uncultured Oscillospiraceae bacterium | reverse complement strand
AAGAAAATCAAAACGAACGGAGAAAAAAATGTTAACTATAGATAATATAACTGCAATGAATTTGGAAAATGCAATGCGTGGCGCTCGCAACCCTATGAACAGCTGGGATAGAAGTGACAGCTACTATGATAATAACAATAACTACGTATTGGGAGAGAATGACATTAGCCTTGCTACCAAATTGTGCAGAGCAGGCTCCGACCACCGTAAGTTTATAAGACAAATATTTGTGTCTATGGATATAACTGCGCCTATGTATTGGTGGAAAGAATTTGATACATACAAAGTGGGTACAGTGGCAAACTCCACAAGCACAATGCACAAAATCCACAGCAAAGCTTTTGATATAGAGCACTTCAGCCACGACCACCTAACAGCAGAGAGCCTAGAGTTTATGCAAAAACAAGTAGAATACTTGGAAGAAGTTCGCCAAAAGTATATGTCCACTAAGGACAAGGCACACTGGTATGACATCATACAGCTACTACCATCATCTTATAACCAAATGCGCACTGTTACTATGAACTACGAAAATCTAAGGTCTATGTACCACGCTAGAAAGAACCACAAGCTTGATGAATGGCACATATTTTGTGACCACGTGCGTGAGCTACCATATGCAAAAGAAATGTTAGGGGTAGAATAATAATGGGCAAACTAATAGTGGTAGAGGGCCTTGATGGCAGTGGTAAATCCACACAGACCAAACTAATATACAGCAATATGCAAGAGCATAATATTAACTGTAGAGCAGTGAAATTCCCACAATACGGCAAGCCATCTGCGGCGGCTGTAGAGCAGTATCTTTCTGGCGAGCTGGGTGAGCTCTCACAGATTAGCCCCTATGGTGCATCTACATTCTATACTGTGGATAGATATTCATCGTATCTGTCGGACTGGGGAAAAGACTACAACGACAACTGCACTATACTCTGCGACAGATACACAACATCTAATATCGCACACCAAATGAGCAAGCTACCACCAAGCGAGTGGGACAGCTACCTTGAGTGGATTTGCGACCTAGAGTACAACAAAATCGGGCTACCTGCACCAGATATTGTGGTATACCTAGATGTAGAGCCTGTAGTATCTGCTAAGCTGATTGCACAACGTGGGCAAGATAGTAGCAAGCGCGATATCCACGAGGAGAATTTGCAGTACCTTATCCAGTGCAGAAAAGCTGCACTATATGGCGCAGAAAAACTGGGTTGGGAGATTATCCACTGCACAGACGGTGACAGTATATTACCTATAGAAACTATCCAATCACTAATACAAGAGAAACTAAGCGAGCTATACACAGGCGAAAGGACTAACTAAACTATGACTAACATACATAAACCAGAAGTGCTTGCACCAGCTGGTGACAGAGAAAGGCTAGACACGGCGATTAGATATGGCGCAGATGCCGTGTACCTAGGTGGCATAATGCACAATATGCGTGCCTCCACACCTAGCTTTACTATGGAGGAGCTTGCAAAAGCCGTGGACCACGCACACGCACATAATGTAAAAGTCTACTTTACTTGCAACACCCTACCAAAGAATGAGGAAATAGAGGCACTAGAGAAATACATTTACGAAGCTGCACAGTGCGGTGTAGATGCGTTTATAGTTGCAGATATTGGTATGCTGATGTCTGTTAAACGCATAGCCCCAAACACAGCCATACACATATCCACACAGGCAGGCATAACAAACTACCTAACAGCTACAGAGCTATATAATCTGGGTGCTAGCAGAGTTGTTCTCGCACGTGAATTGCCACTGGAAGATATTCGCACAATAAGAGAAAAAACACCGCCAGAGCTTGAGATAGAGGCTTTTGTGCATGGTGCTATATGTATGTCATTTTCTGGGCGTTGCCTAATAAGCCAGTATATGATAGGTCGTGATGCCAACCGTGGTGAATGTGCACAGCCATGTAGGTGGAAGTACCATTTGGTAGAGGAAAAACGTCCCAATGAGTACTACCCAGTGTTCGAGGACGATAACGGCACTTATATCATGAACGCAAAAGATATCTGCCTGATAAGCGACATTGACAAGATGATAGAGGCTGGTGTTACCTCACTAAAAATAGAGGGCAGAGCAAAGTCTGCATACTATGTTGCTGTTATAGCAAACGCATACAGGAACGCAGTAGATACCTATTTGCAAAACCCAGAAAACTACACATTGCCAGAGTGGATAGACGAGGAAACACGCAAAGTAAGCCACCGCGACTATACCAAGGGCTTTTTGTATGGTGCACCGGAGAATGGCCAGTGTTATGAAAGTGGTGGATATATCCGTCACTGGGATGTTGTGGCAGTGGTGCAAAAATGTGAAAATGGCAGAGCATACTGTGGACAGCGTAATAAGTTCTATGCAAATGATGAGCTAGAGGCACTTATCCCACGTGGAAAGCCTATCAAGCTACTGGCAAGCTCACTGCAAAATGCAAATGGTGAGGAGATAGAAACTGCTAACCACGCTACTATGGACTGTTCTTTTGCAACAGATATAGAGCTACCAACAGGCACAATACTACGCAAACTAATCACACAAACAAAAAAATAGTGCTACTAAAAGAGCGATGTGAAAGTAAAATTCCACATCGCTCTTTGTTATTAATCTCTGCTATATCAGCAAGTCTTCCAGTGCTATTTTTGGTACAACGTGGCAGTCGCCTTCTCCACGGTAATACGCAGTTGGCTCGCCTTTTCTTATAGTACGCACAACACAGTTTTCTTTTGGTGCACCCAATGATATCGCAAGTAGTGGGTGGTAGCCCTCTTTGATATCTAGTAGCTCTGTTGCTGCCGCCTTATCAAAGTTACCTATCATACAGCCACCATATCCACGTGCTACTGCACCCAGTAGCATGGTCTGTGCAGCTATACCGATATTTGTTGCGTGTGGCGCATTATTGCTGTTCTCACTCTCTGCACATATCACCAAATATGCAGTGGGGTCATTGCCTGTGTAAGGTAGGTTTAGCTCTTTTAGCAACGCACCAAACTTTACAAGCTTGTGCATTTCTGCAACTTCTTTGTCATCACAAACTATGCGATAGCGCAGAGCCTGTATATTGCCACCCGTTGCACAGTATCTTGTTAGCTCCACTATGTCTTTTAGCTCCTCATATGTCACCTTAACATCATTATTGTAGTTACGGTAGCTACGGTTTGCTATCAGCATATCTTTTAGCGTGTCGCTCCTGCCACCACCCTCGCTGTATATTCCACTAAGGTCTATTAGGAATGGGTCGTTTAGCATATCTAGGTATTTTTGCAAGAGTTCTTCCCAGCCTTTTAGCTCCTCACCAGTTGGTATAGTAGGGTTTAGCTGATATGGGTCGTTTACATTGTCATACACTAGCTTTTGCTGTACTTTGCCATATTCCTCGCCATTGTGCACCACAAATGTCTGTGTTTTTGTGCGAATACCGCGCCAACCAAAGCATTTATTATTTAGCCCACGACTACGGAAAGACTGCACAATATTTGGCATACCAGGCATCATACAAATGAACGCCTCGTCAGGCTCGTCCTGCATTTTCTCGCCACGCATGATAGGCGCAAAACTTTTACCCTCTACCGTTGCTGGTATCTCTACACCTAGCAAGTCTAACACTGTTGGCATATGGTCTTGGCTGGCAAGTAGTGCATCACTCACGCCTACCTCAGTACCTACGCCTTTTATGTATAGTGGGATATTTATAGATTCCTCATACCACACATTCTTGCCCATTAGCGCGTGTGAGCCCATGCAGTCGCCATGGTCAGCTGATAGCACTATAACTGTATCATCATACAGCCCATTGTCTTTTAGGTAGTTGATTATCCTGCCAAAGCATACATCTAGCCCATGCACACAAGCAAGATAGTTTATGTAGTTTCTTCTGTGCTTTTCGCTAGTACGGAAGTGCTCAGGGACATTTTCACGATAGTCAATCTCTATATTCTCATAAATTTTCTTGTATTCCTCTGGCACTTGGTCATATGGTGAGTGTGGTGGGTTCCAAGAAATAATAACACTAAATGGTGTATCGTCCTCTATATTATCTATAAAATCTATGGCTAGGTTTGTTTCTATATCTGGTGACCACTCATTCTCGTGCATAATGGCATTTGGGTTGTCACCTGTCCAGTAGTGTGGGTTCATATGGTTATCGTCTGCGCCATATGAGTACCAGAAATCAACATGATGACGACGCTCACCAGGTGGTGTGTATGCATTCCAGTTCTTTATAGGTGCTGGTGGGTTATTGGTGAAATTAAGCGCACTTGCATCTAGGTGGTACTTACCAAGATACGCGTTTTTGTAGCCAGCAAAATGTAGTGTATCTGTTATTGTTATCTCCTGTGGGTCCAGCCCCACTTTTTCATCTATGCCTATTTTGCAGTTTGTCCAAAATCCACAGCTAAATGGATATTTGCCCGTTAGCAGTGATGCCCTGTGTGGTGAGCACAATGGGTATGTGCTAATAGCATCTTTAAAATGGTAGCTATCTTTTGCGAAAGCATCCATATTTGGCGTGCTCACTTGACCACCCATATGGCTCATAAATGATGCACTCCACTGGTCTGCAAAAATATACAGTAAATTCTTTTTGCTCATTATAAAAATCCCTCCAAAGATAAATTATTTTGTTTCGTT
>CAYJFF010000150.1:526-4928 GCA_964369345.1 uncultured Oscillospiraceae bacterium | reverse complement strand
GCTGGTCGCTGAGTTGGTACAGATTGTCTTTGCTGTGGTTGTGCTGGTCGCTGAGTTGGTACAGATTGTCTTTGCTGTGGTTGTGCTGGTCGCTGAGCTGGCACAGGTTGTCTTTGCTGTGGCTGAGCTGGTCGCTGAGCTGGTACACTCTGTAGCTCAGTATCTTCATTATGCCAAGGTGTTGTATTTGGTCGATTTGTAGCTGGTTTTGAACGTTCACCCACATTGCTAGGGGTGCGTATCTGTGGTTTTCTTGGGACTACGGGCTTATTTTGATTGAGCTCTTTAAGTATATCATCAATGCTATGTCTGCTATCTTCCATTTATAAACCTCCAAGAATATTGTCTAGGAAAAACAGTAAAGTATAGTAATATTAAAAATAATTATTTTGCAGAAATACCTAGTCTTTGTCTTGCTATTTCATACATAAAAATACCGCTGGCAACAGATGCATTAAGTGAATTTACATTACCCAACATTGGTAAAGAAACTACAAAATCACATTTTTCTTTTACCAACCTGCTAACACCGCTACCCTCAGAGCCGATAACAAGACCTACGCTGCCAGAAAAGTCGGTTTCACACCAGTTCTTTCCGTCCATATCTGCGCAGTAAAACCACATGCCATCTTTTTTTAGCTCATCTATAGTAGCTGCTATGTTGGACACACGCACCACAGGCATATGGAAAATAGCACCAGCAGAAGTTTTTGCTACTGTAGCAGTCAGTCCAGCATTATGCCTTTTAGGGACTATAATACCATGTGCGCCGCTAGCTTCGGCTGAGCGAATGATAGCACCCAGATTATGTGGGTCCTCTATTCCATCAGCTATTATAACAAAAAGTGGTTCGCCGTTTGCTCGTTTCTTTATGTCCTCCATGGTGCCATATGGTGTGGCAGATACCACCGCCGCAACACCTTGGTGTGCTTGCCCTACTGCTAGGTTCTGTAGTTTTTCTACAGTTGCATCTTTTACAGGAATACCAGCTTCTTTTGCTTTTGCAAGTATTCTGCTTAGGTGGCCTTTTCTGTCACCTATTTGTATATGAACGCACTCTAGTTCCTGCCCTGCGCGTATTGCCTCTAGAACTGCATTTCTACCTACTATTATGACTGTTTCGGACTTGTTCTCATTGTCATTTCTGTCTCTCATAATTATCTCCTTATTATATCCAAGCATTACTATTATTGCCATATTTTTCATATCTCAAGCATAATATTATTGTATGTGCGCATTTATGCAATAATATATTATAGCATATTTTATATTTATATAAAAGAGTAAATGTGCACTTTTTCGGCATAAATATATATTTTTCGCCAAAAATCACTGTAAAGCTATGGTACTTTACAGTGATTTAATTGTGCACAATCACTGATTTTGCCAATACAACCTCGCTTTTTTTCACCTTATTGTCAACATGGATATTTTGAGTAAAATTTAGCTATAAACACAAAATTTACAAAACAAATCTTGAATATCTTACTATATTAGAGTAAAATATAGCTATATTATTAAAAGGAGTGTTACTATGAAATTACTATTTGCTTCCGATATACATGGCTCGGAATATTGGTGTAAAAAACTAGAGGAACGTTGGCTGGCAGAGGGTGCGGACAAGCTCGTATTACTGGGGGACTTGCTATATCATGGCCCTAGAAATGATTTGCCAAATGGCTACGCACCAAAAGCAGTTATTGAGATACTTAACAAATACAGCAGTAGCATAATAGCTGTTCGTGGCAACTGTGATGCAGAAGTAGACCAGATGGTGCTTGAGTTCCCTATCATGGCGGACTACACTGTAATATATGCAGATGGTACACCTATATTCTGCACACATGGTCATCTTTACGATAAAAACAGCCCCCCACCGATAAGCGAGGGAGCTGTATTAGTAAACGGACACACACATCTATACGAGAACACTGACACAGGTGCATTTAGGTATATAAATACTGGCTCTGTATCACTGCCAAAAGAAAACCGTATAAATACTTATGTAGTATATGAAAATGGTATTTTTACGATAAAAGATTTGGACGGAAATATCATTGCTTAACAGTGTCGAGCTTTATTTTCCCCTCTATCTTGAATGTTAAGCACCCAAGATATAATAAAATATCAAAGAATGTTCCTGTTACAAGTAGGTACCACATACTACCGATATCTGCTTGTGACAGCAGTATTAGCCCCATATTTATAGGTGTTGTAAGTGCAAAAACAAACAGCGAAAGTCTTACATTGCCACTGCGTAATTTGAGCATTCTTGCAAATACTATAAGTAGCATTACCGTAGCACAAGCAAGCGTTGTAACCGCTGCGACACTAATAGGTAGCTCTGTGTTGCCTGTTGCATATAACAGCACCATTGCCACAATTCTTAGTATTGAGTATATTGCGAGATATGCTGTCAAAATATTTTTTGCCATTTTGTCGCTCCAATCAGTCTGTTAATCAGCTTATTTTGTCATCACCAGTTGCTATTGCCAATATTTTTGTATAAAAAAACTGTGGGTCAGCCAAAAAACGAGCTTCTATATGCTCACAGCTGTCTTTTGTGGGCATAAACAATTTCAGCGCCATAAGGTCTGTACCTATATCTGTCACAGTCAATGATATTTGATAGCCATCGAGGGTTTTTTCTATCTTTACTATATTCTCTTCTCTGAGCTTTGTTTGTTCTATTTCTGTTTTCATAGCAGCAAGCGCACGCTCTTTTACTACTAGGGGTAGCTGGCTTTTAAATTCTTCTACTGTAGCAACGCCAAGCTCTGTTAGTGTATAATCTCCATTATCAGCCTCTAGCAGGTGTCCAGATTTAATCAAGTGGTCCAGTGCGCTATTACACTCAAAGAAATTTACAAGTTCTTCTTCTAGCAGCGCGTTTTGTAGCTGCTTGCGAGTTATTGCAGAGTCAGTTTCTTTCACCACATAGCAGATTAGCGCTATTATCTCGTGGCTTGCTGTCACACTTCCCTGCCTTACTCCCCCTGTAAATGCGTTATACTCCAAAAAAACAACCCCCTCATCAAATAATAATCAGTTTTTTACTATTATAGAGTATTTTATCGTAATTTGCAAATAAAAAATGTATTAATAATGTAAAATTTGACAGGAGCTCTGTTTTATCTATGAAATTCACAAAAAAACAAAAGATATATGCAGTTTTAATAGTTGTTGCTGTAGTTGTGATAACACTGGTGTCAATACCACTAATTCGCCTAATATCTAGCGATGACTTCCTGGTGTTTATGCAGGAGTTTGTAGAAGAAGCAGGTATCTGGGGGATATTTGCTATACTGCTACTACAAGCACTCCAGATACTATTAGCCGTTATCCCCGGCGAGCCTATAGAAGTACTCGCTGGCATTATGTATGGCACATTTGGCGGACTAGCAATTTGCCTCATAGGTATATTGCTAGCAAGCGCTGGTATATTTTATACAGTACGCAAGCTGGGCAAAGAGCGTCTAGAAAAAACTAAACTATACCCACAAATAATGGAGTCAGAGATACTAAAAAACCAAAACAAACTAAAATCTGTTATTTTTATACTATATCTAATACCTGGCACACCCAAAGATATACTTGTGTATGCTTGCGCACTAACAAATATAAAAATGTCCGAGTTCCTTTTTATAAGCACACTAGCTCGCATACCCTCGGTAGTGTCGTCCACTATGGCTGGTGCAAGTTTTATGAGTGGCAATATCTGGCTGACGGTAACGATATTTGTAGTGACTGCATTAGCTGGTGTTTTAGGCATTGTATATCAAAATAAGCGTAATGAAAAATCAAGCAAAAAAAGTGGTACAGAAAGCTAAGTTTCTGCACCACTTTTTATTTATACTTTGACTACTACTTCTTCGTCTTTTATCAAGTCTTTATTCTGCTCTAGAATTGGGTTAATAACATTAGCTACAAACTCAGCTGTTTGCTCTGGTGCACGGCCAACAAAGTTCTTTGCGTCCATAATAGATTCAAGCTCTTCTATAGTAAGACCAAAACTTGCATCAGCAGCTATACGCTCTAGCAAATCATTCTTTTTACCCTCTACTTTTACAGTTCTACCAGCGTCCATAGAATGCTCGCGGATTTTCTCGTGTAGTTCCTGTCTATCACCACCACGTTTTACAGCATCCATCATGATGTTTTCTGTTGCCATAAATGGTAGCTCGCTGTTTAGGCGTTGCTCTATTACTTTTGGATAAACTACAAGCCCATCAACTATATTGCGGTATAGTATAAGTATAGCATCAACACACAGGAAAGCCTCTGGGATACTAATACGTTTATTAGCACTATCATCAAGTGTACGCTCAAACCACTGTGTAGAAGCAGTGATAGCGGGGTTAATGGCATCTGCTATAACATATCGTGCAAGAGAGCCTATACG
>CAYJFF010000150.1:0-516 GCA_964369345.1 uncultured Oscillospiraceae bacterium | reverse complement strand
GGTTGCGTTTGTATGCCATGGCACTAGAGCCGATTTGGTTTTTCTCGAATGGCTCTTCTATTTCTTTTAAGTGTTGTAGCAACCTGATATCATTGCTGAACTTAAACGCACTTTGTGCAATCTGGGATAGCAAGTTAGCTATACGGCTATCTAGTTTACGTGAATATGTTTGTCCAGAAACATCATAACAGCTGCTATAACCTAGCTTCTCTGCGATTTTTGCATCCAGCTTTTTAACTTTGTCGTGGTCTCCATCAAACAGCTCCATAAAGCTTGCTTGTGTACCTGTAGTGCCTTTACAGCCTAGTAGCTTCATAGAGCCCAGTGTGAACTCTAGCTCGTCTAGATCTAGTAGCAAATCCTGTAGCCACAGGCTAGCACGCTTACCCACTGTTGTTGGCTGTGCAGGCTGAAAATGTGTAAAACCAAGTGTAGGCAGGTCTTTATACTCTACTGCGAATTTAGCAAGCTCGTTCATAACATTAACAAGCTGTTTTTTTACAAGCTTTAGCGCCT
>CAYJFF010000149.1:2087-5088 GCA_964369345.1 uncultured Oscillospiraceae bacterium | reverse complement strand
ATGCTTATAAAGTGTATTGTTTTCCTCACACATTATATCATAAGAAACTTCCTTGCTTTGCTCAAATGTGCCATAGGCATCAATTATGTAAACTTTGCCGATAATCTCCTCTGTCTCATTAAGCATAAACCTAACCACTTGACCTTTGCTGTATTTAGGATTACCAATCATTTTAATTCTCCATTCCACCGTTTAACGTCGGCACAAAGTTTCCTGTAAACTGTTTGCATAATAGCCGATATCATTTATTATGCAAAGAAAAATAGTACAAGAGGAATACATAGCACATATAGCACTGGTGATACCTTTTTAAAGTCGCCTGTAAGAACTTTGATAAGTACATCAACTAGGATACTTAGGCAGATTGCAGAAGCAATATCTCCTGTAAATGCAGCAACCATAATCATAAGGAATGGTGCAAAACAATCACGGCTATTGGAGAAGTCCAGTTTACGGAACCCGTTAAGCATCGAGAAACCAACAAATATTAGTGCAGGACCTGTTGCTGCGTTTGGAATCATCAAAAATAGTGGCGCAAAAAATATGCTAACAAGGAATAGAATACCTGTTGTTATAGATGTAAGACCTGTACGGCCACCTTCTTCAACACCTGCTGTTGACTCGATAAATGTTGAGATAGTTGTGCAACCTGTTGCAGAACCCACACAAGTACCCACAGCATCTACAAGGAAAGGTTTTTGGATATTTGGGAAATTACCGTCTTTGTCAAGCATATTTGTCTGTACACCAACAGCAATAACTGCACTTAGTGTAGCGAAGAAGTCGCTGGTGAATAGAATAAAAATCCAAACTAAAGCCAATGGGATATTAGAGAGGAGAGATGCAAAGTCATAGCTGAAGAAAAGGTTGCCCACTTCACCCACAGATGGTAGTGCAAACAAAGTTTGCGGCATAGCTGTAACGCCAAGAGGAATACCCACAATAGTTGTTGCAATGATTGTTATTAGAATGGCACCGCGTACTTTATAAGCAGTAAGAACACCCATTACCAACAGAGATACAAGTGATAGTAGCACTGCTGGCTGTGTGAAATCTCCACGTGCAACACCCGCTTCTGAAAAAACTGCTATGCCTGTGTTTTTGAAACCAAGATATGCCACAAAGAAACCAACTGCTGTACAGGTTGCAATCTTTAGGTTGTTTGGCAACATATCAACAACAGCTTTACGCAAGCCCATTACAGAAACAAGCACGAAAATAAGACCTGAACATAGTAGTAATGTCATAGTCCAACCAAAAGAAAACTGTCCGCTTTGTACAAGTCCACCAACGATAAAGTTTGTACCCATAGCTGTAGATAGTGCTAGCGGTAGATTTGCGTAAATGCCCATGAAGATTGTAATAAGACCACTGACTAGCGCGCACATTACAAGTAGCGCAGATTTGCTGATTACCAGACCGTTAATGTCTGTGATAAATGGGTCAGGACCAAAGCCTACAATTGCAGCAGGTTGTACAGCAAGTACATAAGCCATTGTCAAAAAGGTTGTAATACCTGCAATGATTTCACGTTTACCAGTGGTTCCTCGCTCGCTTAGTTTGAAAAAGTTTTCCATTGATATTCCTCCAAAATTTTAATAATTTTACTTATAGTATCGCTCCCAATGCGCATTTACAACAGCTTGACAGTGTATATATTTTACTGTATACTGGTTTTGAAATCAATTCAAAAAACAGTTACAGGAGGTATTGCAATGAACACAAAATTATTGCGTGTAGCCAAGGGAGAAATCCCAGCTGACACTGTCATACAAAATGGTATGATTGTCAATGTCTACACAGGCGAAATCTACGAGGGCAGCATCGCTATTTGCGAAGATACAATCGCAGCTGTAGGTGATGTAGCATACGCTATTGGTGAGGGAACAAAAGTTATTGATGCTAAGGGGCGTTACCTAACCCCAGGATTTCTTGATGGGCATATCCACCCTGAAAGCTCTGGACTATCCATCCGCAATTTTGCAAAATGTGCTCTGACACATGGTACTAGTGGCATTATGACTGACTTGCACGAAATTGGTGTTGTTGGTGGTCTTGAGGCAATTGAAGCACTGCTTGATGAAGCATCTACTACTGACTTAAAACTATATTTCGTTGTGCCTTCACATGTTCCATTTTCACCAAACTTAGAAACTAGCGGTGGTAGATTTGATACAAATATTATTCGCAAAGCATTAGCTCGCCCAGAGGCAGTTGGTCTTTCTGAATGTGTAGGTCCATATATACTTCGTGAGTACCCAGATTTGCTAGAAGCCATGGACGATACACTGTCTCTTGGTAAAACACTGCAAGGACACCTTCCTGAGATGCATGGCCCTGCGATGAATGCGTGTATTGCTGCTGGTGTTTTCACTTGTCACGAGGCTCACAACGAAGAAGATGTTCTAGCTCGCCTAAGAAATGGTTGCCACCTGATGATGCGTTATGGTTCAGCCGCACACAATATGCCAACACTGCTGGAAGCTGTTTTGAAAAACAAGCTTGATACATCTATGGTAAGCATAGTTACAGATGATATAATTGTAGAAGATCTTATTGATAGAGGTCATCTTGACGAAGCTGTTCGTGTTGCAATGGCACATGGTGCAGACTTTGTAACTGCTATTCAGATGGTAACACTAAATGCAGCTCGTGCTTTCGGTCTAGAGCGTAGTATTGGTGGTCTTGCTCCAGGACGTAGAGCAGATATAAACATTACAACAGGCGCAGAAGACTTCCGTGTTGAGACTGTTTTTGCTGGTGGTAAAATGGTAGTGGAAGATGGTGTATGCCTTATTGACTACCCAGTAGCAGAGCACAAACCATGTCTGCTTAACACAACAAAACTGCTGAACCCAATCACAGCCGAGTCCTTTGGGATAAAAGCACCTGAGGGAGCTAAAAAAGTTAGTGTTATGGTTATGGATACGCTACAACACATACCATTCACATCACCACGTGAGGTTGAGCTAGAAGTTAAAGATGGTATTGTGCAGTGTGA
>CAYJFF010000149.1:0-1987 GCA_964369345.1 uncultured Oscillospiraceae bacterium | reverse complement strand
CTACCTATTGGTGGCTTGCTGTGTGACCTAACCCCAGAAGAATTATGCGAGAAAACCAAGGAGCTTGATACTGTAGCTGCTACAATGGGAACAGGCATTGCACACCCATTCATCTTCTTGTGCTTCATCTGCTTGGCAGCAATACCAGCACTTGCTATCACAGATTGTGGCTTTATTGATGTATTCAAGCAAGAAGTTATTGACCCAATCTTAGGTGTAGTAGAATAAGCTAATTATCTGTGTATCGCAGGCCACTATCGGTCTGCGATATCTTTTAGTGAGCGTTTTTGTGCACTAAGGCTATTCGCTACCATGCCTACAACAATTAGGGTAAGTCCTATAATGCCTGCAAATTCTGGCAAGTTTTCGCCAAGCAAGATAACACTGCCCAATAGCGAAAATACTACCTCGCCACATTGTGTGGACTCAACAATGGCTATCCACTGTGGTGTGTGCTGTACCATTTTTGTTGCTTGGAATAAAAGTATTGTAGCACAAAGCCCAGAAACCATGGCAACAACTGCTGTCCCTAGCAGCTGAGTGGTGGATGGTGGCCCTGCTGTTACAAATGCTATTATACCGAAGATTATGCAGATGGGCATTGAGCATAGTGTCATACCAAATACTCTCTCTATTGTGGATAGGCGGTTGTCAACTACTTGGAGCATTTTACGGTTTCCCAGTGGGTATGCTGTTGCGCTGATAAGAACAGGGACGATAAACATAAGTCCGTCGCTTGTACCACTTGATATATTTTTTAGTTGCAACAAGAATACACCCACTAGTATAACGCCGAATGCAGGGAAGAGATGTACGGGGATTTTTCCGCTTTTTAGCATATTGCCATCTTTGTCCTGTGCTGGGAACAGTGGGCTCATCAGAGCACCTGCCAATATAGTGAACTGGAAAGAACCAGCCACCAACCACGCCGGTCCATAGGCCGCAGCATAGGCAAGCGAGAAATAAAACAGGCTGAATGCGACATTGCTCCAGAGTAGCCAAGATAGTGGTTTGCGTGCAATTTCCAGCAATGTGTCTTTTAGCTTTCCACGTATGCAAACAAGCAAAAGAAGTGGTGGTAGCATAAATATATATCGGAGTGCACCACTCCACATCCAACTCTGTCCGTCTACAGCTAAAAGACTGTTAACAAGATAGGTTGTAGAAGAAAATAGAGAAGACAACAAGCCCAGTGCCACAGCTTTTCGTCCTATACTCATACTTTTACTACAGGGAATCTGTCAGGAATAACAATACCTGCGCGGTCATATATTGCAGCACCACGCGCACAAGCTTCTTTAAGAATAGCTTCCTCATCAAGAGTTAGGATTTTGCGGTCGCGCATTAGCCATTTACCATTACACATAGTTGATTCTACATTTTCTGAGCGCATAGCAGTAACAAGCGATGCAATTTTATCATTTACAGGCATCATAGATGGGCCTTTTGGGTTGATAACGATAAGGTCTGCTTTTTTGCCGACTTCCAAAGAGCCGTAATGTGCCTCATCAAGTAGCGAGCGTGCTCCGTTTATTGTTGCCATTCTTAGAATATCCTGTGATGGAACAACTGTGGAGTCTAGTCGCCAACCTTTGTGTATAAGTGATGTTAACCACATTTCGTCAATCATATTCATTCTGTTAGACGATGATGCACCGTCTGTACCGATTGATACACAGATGCCTGAATCTAGCATGCGTGGGATTTTTGCAAAGCCAAGCACACGCATAGCAGAAGCTGGGTTGTGGCTGACTTTAACATCACGTTTTTTAAACAGCTCAACTTCTTCGTTTGTTAGCCAAACGCTGTGCACAGCCAAAAGGTTTTTGTCTAGCACACCAAGTTTTTCCAGATGTGTTACTGTTGGTTCGCCATACAGCTCCGTGGTGTAGTCGATTTCGCTCTTAGCCTCTGCCACGTGCATATGTATACCAACACCATGCTTGTCTGCAAGCTCTTTAGTGCGAACAATCAAATCATCTGTGTT
>CAYJFF010000148.1:0-5196 GCA_964369345.1 uncultured Oscillospiraceae bacterium | reverse complement strand
TTTTAGTTTGAATAGCACGCAATTTGAAATTTTTATTATTTTTCTTTCAAACTAACAACCTCACATACCTTATGACTAGGTGTGCGAGGTTGTTCTTTTCTATATTAATTATTATCCATCGTTCTTAGTGAATAAATTTGCTCGTCATCTTCTACGCATACAAAAGCAAAACCTAGCTTCTTTAGCAAATTAACAGAAGCTGTATTCTCTGCAAGCACACCAGCTTTCACCTCTTTTATCCCCCTACTAGCCAGTGTATGTATAGCAGCTATTGCAACCTCATACGCATAACCCTGTCTTGCGTGTTTTGGTGATATTGTGTAGCCCAACCAACAAATATCCTTTTCCTGTAGCAAAAATACATCGCCTATTAGCTCGTGCGTATCTTTATGAGAAACTGCTAGCTGGATACCATCTGTTAGTTTTTTAGGGGTTAACAACGCCACTCTATATTCTTCTCTAGTAAGCCCTTTAAACGACTGATGCTCCATCCACACTAGGTTATTCCTATACTCCATAAAGGCATCTATATTTTCCTCGCTAAAGCACGCAACATAGCATCTCTGTGTGCTAAATTCCATCTTCATTTACCTCGTAAAAAGACCCCTACTAGCTAATTACTCACTAGCTTATAGGGGGCTTATATCATTTATTATTTTGTACCAAAAATCCTATCTCCTGCATCTCCAAGACCAGGAACGATATATTTTTTCTCGTTTAGATGGCTATCAAGTGAACCACAGTATACTTTAACATCTGGGTGTGCAGCCTGTAGTGCCTCCATACCCTCTGGTGCTGCGATGATACATAGGAATTTAATCTCTTTTGCGCCACGTGCTTTTATCATACTAATAGCATCTATAGCACTACCACCTGTAGCAAGCATTGGGTCAAGCACTAGCACTTCCCTCTCGTTTATATCTGTCGGTAGTTTGCAGTAGTACTCAACTGGTGTTGCTGTTTCTTCGTCACGGTAAAGCCCTATATGCCCAACTCTAGCTGCTGGGATTAGAGAAAGCATACCATCAACCATACCAAGACCTGCACGTAGTATAGGTACTATAGCTAGTTTTTTGCCTATTAGTTTCTTTACTGTTGTCTTGCAAACTGGTGTTTCTATCTCCACTTCTTCCAGTGGTAGGTCACGTGTTGCCTCGTAACATATCAGTGTTGCAATCTCATTAGTTAGTGCCCTAAACTCCATAGAGCCTGTCTTTACATCACGCAATAGTGCTAATTTATGCTGAATAAGTGGGTGATTCATAATAAGTGGTTGTACCATTTGCTTGTCCTCCAAAATTTTGTTCTTATGTTTTTTGTGTACTTTTCTTTGCTAATAATTCACGCTCTGCCTGTGGCAAACGCAAGTAATCCGGTGCTAAATCATGATAATTTGTCGCTTTTTGGGTATTTCCCAGTGCATATGCTGCAACTGATGATGCATGCTGTAACAACATGCTACTATGTGCAATCATGACTGGTATATTTTTTTCATCCATATAGGTGTAGCACAGCTGTGCACCATCACCTACTAGAGTCACCATAGATGGCAGTTGCTGTAATTTTTCTGCCAGTTCCTCCAGCGGTATAGCCATATCTTCCCACACACGCAGCACTTTTTTGTCCTCCACCGAGAATAGCGCTGTGTAAACCTGACTGCACCTAGCGTCCATTACTGCAAGCACATACCCAGTATGCCCCAGCAGATTATACGCCAGTGCCTCTAGAGTGGATACACCGATACAGGGCTTATCCGCACCCATTGCCATGCCCTTGAGAGCAGAAACAGCTATGCGCAGACCTGTAAAAGAGCCAGGCCCAGTGCTAACAGCAAGAAAATCCATATCCATCACACTCATATTACAGTGATTTAATAGGTTCTCTGCCATTGGCATTAATGTCTGGCTATGTGTTTGCCCTGTTGCGAGGAAAAACTCCCCAACAAGTTTGTTGTCGTCTATAATGGCACAAGAGGCAGAAACTGCCGATGCCTCAAGAGCTAATATCTTCAAAACGCTCATCTCCTGTTACTATTATGGTGCGGCTATCTGTGCCGTCTTGCAAAAACTCCACTGTTATATAATTCCCTGTGATTACACTTTCTATATTCTCGCTCCACTCTATAGCTAGCACACAGTTGCCGCCTAGATAGTCAAAGAAACCTGTGGAATATAAATCCTCCACGCTAGTTATTCTATACATATCAAAATGGCACAGTGGTAGTTCTCCTGGGTATTCATGTACAAGTGCAAAAGTAGGGCTAGAAACATGGCAATCACACTGCATACCCAGTGCAACCCCCTTTGTAAAAGTAGTTTTCCCAGCACCCATACCACCACGATAAGCAAGCACATCGCCAGCTCTAAGCTTTTTGCCTATTTGCACACCAAAAGCAATTGTTTCCTCAGGTGAATTCGTTTTTATATTAATCGCTCCATACCTCCGCATTTTATATCCACAAGTATTCTACACTAAAAAAGCAAAAAAATCAAGAAATAAGAGAAAAAAACTTCATACTTGTGACAACTATGCAAAAATTAATCTTATGGTGTTGATTTTAGCGAGAAAATGCTCTATAATATAAGCATTAATTACATACCATACCCGAAAGGAGCAAAATTTGAAGATACTTGCAGTTGACTATGGCGATGCCCGTACAGGTATAGCTATATGTGATAAAAGCGAAATGCTCGCCTCCCCTGTTTGCGTTATTAAGCACTGGGATATTGCCGAGGTAGCAAAACAAGTGGTGGAGCTTGCTACAGAGCACCGCGCAGAAAAAATAATCATTGGCAATCCGTTAAATATGGACGGCTCTGCTGGTGCACGTTCACAGCTATGCCACGCTTTTGCAGAGAAAACAGCCGAGCTATGTGATATTACTATCAAAATGTGGGACGAGCGCAGCACTACTGTTTCTGCTACACATTACCTGAACACAACCGACACACGTGGTAAAAAACGCAAAGAAGTAGTGGACGCTGTTGCCGCAACTATTATACTAGAGAGTTACCTAAATTACAGGAAAAACCACCCAGATGACTAACTAAATATACTGGTGGAATGGAGCATATGAATGGCACATTTTGAGAAAGATTTATCACGAGAAGATATTTTTAAAGGTAAGATTTTTGACATTGCTCGTCACACTGTGGAGCTAGAAAACGGCGAAACCACCCTGCGTGATATTGTTTATCATAATGGTGGCTGCTGTGTAGTTGCAATTGATGACGATGGTAACTTGCTAATGGTTAAGCAGTTCCGTTTCCCCACTGGACAAGAGCTGTACGAGCTACCAGCTGGTAAGTTAGAAAAAGGCGAGAACCCTACTGCAGCGGCTATGCGTGAACTAGAGGAAGAAACTGGATATCGTACAGACAGCCTTTCTCTCTTGAGTGTCTTCTACCCCACCCCAGCGTATTGCTCAGAGCAGATATATCTATTTATGGCAGACAAGCTTATCGAGAGCACTCAGCATTTGGATGACGGTGAATTTCTTTCTATAGAGAAAATCCCATTTGCCGATGCTGTACAAATGGTGCTTAACAACGAGATTGTTGACGCAAAAACACAAACAGGCATATTAATGGCTGATAGAATTTATAACAAATAGAGGAGATAATTATGGCACATCAAACCGTATTAGTAGTTGACTTTGGAGGTCAATACAACCAACTGATAGCAAGGCGTGTACGTGACCTTGGCGTATACTGTGAAGTACACCCATACCACAAAGCGATAGAAAAAGTAAAAGAGCTATCCCCTATTGGTATCATTTTCACAGGTGGTCCAAACAGCGTTTACCTAGAAACTAGCCCAAAGATTGACCCAGAAATCTTCAATTTCAACATACCCGTTCTTGGCATTTGCTACGGACTACAAACTATGGCACATGCACTTGGTGGCACTGTAGAAACAGGCGAAATGCGTGAGTATGGCAAAACTGAAACAAGCTATGACACATCATGTTTGCTTTTCAAAGACTTGCCAACAACAGGTATCAGCTGGATGAGCCACACAGATTTTGTAAGCAAGGCACCTGATGGCTTCCGTGTATGTGGTAACACCGACAGCACACCTATTGCAGCTATGGAAAACCCAGAGAAAAAGCTATATGGCATACAGTTCCACCCAGAGGTACAGCACTGTGAAAATGGTAATGCTATGCTACGCAATTTCTTGTACGAAGTATGTGAGGCTACTGGTGACTGGACAATGGCTGGCTATGCAGATGCGACCATAAAAGAGCTACGTGAGAAAATCGGTGATAAAACAGTAATGCTTGCACTTAGTGGTGGTGTTGACAGCTCCGTATGTGCTGCACTTCTATCAAAAGCTATAGGTAGCCAACTAATCGCTATCTTTGTCGACACAGGTCTTATGCGTAAAGACGAGGGTGATGAGGTAGAAGAAGAATTTTCAAACAAAGAGCTTAACTTCATCCGTGTTAATGCAGAGGCTCGTTTTTTGAGCAGGCTTGAGGGACTAACCGACCCTGAAGACAAGAGAAAAGCTATTGGCGAAGAATTCATACGTGTATTTGAGGCTGAGGCAAAAAAAGTTGGTGCAGTTGATTTCTTAGCCCAAGGCACCATTTACCCTGATATAATCGAATCTGGTGCTGGCGACTCCGCTGTTATTAAGAGTCATCACAATGTTGGCGGTCTTCCCGACCATGTGGATTTTAAAGAAATTGTTGAGCCACTACGTTTACTATTCAAAGACGAGACTCGTCGTTTAGGTCTTGAGCTTGGCTTATCAGATAAGCTAGTTTGGCGCCAACCTTTCCCAGGTCCTGGTCTTGGCATTCGTATTATCGGCGAAGTAACAAAGGACAAACTAGAAATTCTTCAAGAAGCAGACTTTATTTTCCGTGATGAAATTGCGAAAGCTGGACTTGACCGTGATATACATCAATATTTTGCGGCTCTTACAAACATGCGTTCAGTTGGTGTAATGGGCGATGCGCGTACTTATGATTACACTCTTGCACTGCGCGGTGTAACTACAACCGACTTTATGACTGCTGACTGGGCAAAAATCCCTTATGATGTACTAGAAAAATGTTCTAGCAGAATTGTAAATGAAGTTAGGAATATCAATAGAATTGTTTATGATATCACAAGCAAACCACCCGCAACTATAGAGTGGGAATAAAAAAAATAGAGCCACAAACCCTGATAAACACTGGGTTTG
>CAYJFF010000147.1:0-5219 GCA_964369345.1 uncultured Oscillospiraceae bacterium | reverse complement strand
CAGAAGATGCCTCTGCACTCTTAGTTGCAAGAGTACGTACTTCGTCAGCAACAACCGCAAAGCCCTTACCTGCACTGCCTGCTCGTGCTGCCTCAACAGCTGCGTTTAGTGCTAGTATATTTGTTTGGAATGCGATATCGTCAATAGTTTTGATGATACCACTAATTTGTTGTGATTTTGCGTTGATATCTTCCATTGTTATTTTTAGCTCGGACATTGTCTGGCTACACTCAGCTAGGTAGGAGCCAGCCTCTGTAGATGCTGTGCTAGCAACAATAGCATCTTGGCTATTTTGTTCTGCTTGTACGCTAACTTCTGAGAATAGGTTTGTTAGGTCGTCTATAGTAGCTGCCTGTTGTGTTGCACCCTGTGCCAGTGCCTGTGCACCAGAAGCTACTTGGCCAGCAGCGGCAGAAACCTGTGAAGAAGCATCAGAAATTTGTGAGATAAGGTCTGACATTTTATCTGCAAACGAGTTTACAGAAGACTTGATAGATGCAAAGTCACCAACAAAGTCAGTTGTTATCCTTGTTGTTAGGTTACCCTGAGACATTTGCTGCATTGTGGAGTCTATTTCGCTAATATAGCGTGATAGCTCGGACTTGCAAGCAGTAAGTGCAGAAATCATACCACCTACTTCGTCATTGCTAATGTTATCTGGTAGGTCAAAGGTCATGTTACCCTCGCTCATTGCCAGTAGACCCTCGCTGATATAAGAAATAGGCTTTGTTTTCTTGTTGATGTATATAGTGATTGCAATAGTTGCAACAACAAGCATAAACACTAGTGCGGATATAATAACAAATATAGTGTATACAGTGTCGGCATTATATTCTGCTGTGGACATACCGATGATGATATTCCAACCATTATTAGTTTTTTGTGCAACAGCAATAGATGGAACGCCTGCTTTATCATAGCTAAAGATATTGCCAGTAGGGTTGCTAATCTCTGTATTTATTATATCAGCAGACATATTACCCTCAGAAATGTTTTTGCCAGCAAGAGTATTTGTAGTGTCTGCGATGATAACGCCATCTGCAGTTGTTAGTATACCAAAGCCTGTTTCACCAATCTCGGTTGAGAATAGTATATCAGAAAGATGCTCAAGGTCTATATCTAGGTACACCATACCAACTACCGAGCTACCTCTATGCACAGGTGCACAAACAGATATAGAAAGTATACCAGATGCAGGGTCTATATATGGGTCTGTAACTATTGTTGTGTCATATAGTATAGCGTCGTTGATAGCGTTCTCAGAAAGTGCAGTTTCTGTATAAGCAGTGCCACCTTCTATAAATACAGCGTCTTCTGACCTATCACCAATACCAAAGCTTACAATCTCGGAATGTGTATCTTTTACAGTAGATAGCATACTAGCTACTCTAGCGTTAGATTCAAAATCTGAGAAAGTATTTGCAGAGTTGCTACTAGCCAAGTCATCAGCAAGAACATCGTCCGCAGCTACAGTTTCTACCACTGTCACATATTTGTCAACATAGAGTTCAACACTTGCGATAATGTCGTTTTGTACAGCTGTGAAATATTCGCTTTGTTTCCTTGTCATTATAGCTTGTATGGTATTGCCTGTGGAGAATGATGTTAGCGTACTAAGTAGTAGCAATACAATGAGGCAGTAAATTGCCAGTGCAACTGAGAGCTTGCGGCTTTTCTTGCGTGCTGATTTTGCTTTTGAGTTCTGTGAATCCATAGTTAAGTCTTTTGTTTTCATAATATACTCCCTGTCATTAATCAACTTTGTTGTTATTCTGTGATTTTAGAAATGTGTGCAAGTAGTTAACTTTGCCGTACCCTATAATAATAACACAACCGTACAGTGCTTTTCAATATTTTTCAACAGATTTTTTTACGAAATTTTACAAAAAACAACTTGAACTGCTTAATTTATATGAATGTTACTATAAATATATGGTTATATTATGTAATGTGTTGGTGCAAACAGCCCTTAAAGCATACTACTATAAGAAATTAACGGTTTATTTACAAATGAAAAGAAATAATGTGTTAAAATTTCTACACATATATAAATATCGACAAATATTTGTTTTTATTTACACGTTTCTTAAAAAATATGCATATGAGGGGGAAATTTTGAAAAAATTATTAAAATATAGCATATGTACGTTAATGGCAGTTGTACTTTTGCTACCTACACAGGTAGCATTTGCAGCAGAGTATAATGATTTTGACTATATTACAGAGCACATAGACTGGTCACTGGGTACGGATCTTATTGTTACAGGCCCAGCAGACGATATCACCACGACTGCATCTACCTACTACATAACAGGTATTAGTAACCCAAACTATAGCCTAGCAGTCAATGGATATACAGTATCTGGCAGGGGTGACTATGGTAGTTTTGGTGTTGATGTACAGCTAAGTAGTGGCAAGAATACATTTACCTTTACACAGCCAAATGGCAGTAGCGATACCGTGGTTATTACAAGAGGTGCAAGTGTTGTAACTGTAGACGATATATCTAAGCTAGAGCCGAGTGAGCACACAGCGCACCGCAGTGGTACAAATTTGGAGCTATACTGCATAGCGCCATATGGTAGCACAGTAACTGCAAGCATAGCGGGTAAAACTATTAACCTATTGCCAGTATCTGCCGCACAGCAAGGCGTGCCAGCAAGCTATAAAGGCGAGGTGTATTTGACAGCGCAGACAGCACAAAATCTGGGTGCTGTTACATATACATTTAAGTATAATGGGGAGACAGGCTCGGACACATCAGATGGTGATGTATATATTTACCCACAGGGGGAAACTGTGCACGTGCAGGCATATTACACTGCTGTGCCAATATATAGCGATGCAGACACAATGTCGTCGAGTGATATAGTGTGTGTGGCGCGAGAGGGTGCTATTACTGATGTTGCAGAGTGGGATGACGACAGATACCGTATACCTGGTATAGGCTGGATAGCAAAGAATGATACCACGCCTGTGCTTAATGTAGAGACACAAAACAACATAACTGGTGCTTTTTTCTCAAAGACACAGTATGGCGAGAGATATATGCTGAATACTAGCACAAATGCACTGGTAAAGAGCTGGCAAGAGAGCGATATGCTGTATATAGAGATGTATGAAACCAGTGGTCTTACATATCTGCCCACAATGCAGAGCGATATATTTTCATCTGCAACTGTAGAGAATACTAGCTATGGTAGTGTGAAAATAAGTTTTAAGCTAAAACAAGGTGAAGAACTTTGGGGACATTCTGTGGAGTACAAAGACGGGCTTACTACGATATATTGCAAATATCCACCAGAGCAAACAGGTGGTGCAGACAACCCACTACATGATATTATAATATATGTAGATGCAGGGCATGGTGGGTATGATACAGGTGCGCTAGGTACAGCAAAGGCGAGTGGCCCAAACGAGAAAGACATAAACTATGACACTGCATTTGCACTACAAAAAAGGTTGGAGTCACTGGGTGCTACGGTGTATGTTACACCACAAACGGACACACAGAACGACTTTAATGTGCGTATGCAAACAGCAGCAGAGAAAAAAGCAGATTTTTATATATCGCTACACTGCAATAGCGTTGCAGGCAGTGGTGCTACAGCAAATGGTGTAGAAGTGTTTTATTATTTTGGCAGACACAAAGAGTACGCAGAAACATTGACGGACAACCTAGCAGAATATACAAACAGGACAAACAGGGGAGAGAAGTTTAGCAATTTCCGTGTAACACTAAACTCGCTGACACCATCTGTGCTAATGGAGATGGGTTTTATATCCAACCCACAGCAGTATGACGATATGCTAACGAAAGAATCAGTATTTAATACTGTTAATAGCATAGCAGATAGTATAATAGAGAGTATACCAAAATAAAAGTACCCACAGTATGAATTTAAATACTGTGGGTACTTTTGCTTGCGGTTAATACAAACTGTATAACGATATCCTGCTAATGAAGATACACTGATGGACAAACAAAGGAGAGAGGCTTAGCAATTTTCGTGTAACACTAAACTCTCTGGCACTATCGCTGTTAATAGCGTAATAGAGAGTATAGCAAAATAAAAATACCCATAGCGTGAATTATCATACTGTGGGTATTTTATTTGTGGTTTATACAAACTGTATATGAATTATCCTACCAAAGAAGATACAAACTCATAGCTACCATCGCTGTTAATGCTCATAGTAAAGAGTAGCTCGCTAGTCTTTGTAGAACGTGTAGCATCTGTGAAAAACTCTACACGCCAAATGTAATTACTCTGCCACTCGCCAGCATCTGATATTTTTGTGTAGTGCTCCACTGGTGCTCTGCCTGGCAGTGCGTACTCACCATTAGGTGCGATATACTCATTACCACTTACTACTACTTCGGAAACATTGAAATATTTTAGGGAGAGTGCGTTCACTTGCTCCTGTGTAAAAGTCATGCTATTTGGGTTCTCTTGTGTTAGTTCATACAGGCAGTACACCAGTATTTTGTCGTGTGGTAGTGAGGCTACATCAAACGGTGTGTTGCCAAACAGGTCCAGATATGTTTTTATCTGTGTAGCAGCTGGGTCCTGTGGTATAGCGCTGATATCAACATCATCATCTGTATCCTGTGGCAAATCTAGCATAATAGTAGGTATTGCAGATAGCAGATAGCCACTCTCTGTGCTGATGATACTATATTCTGTAGTCACAGTATCGCCAAAGTCGCTAGTGCCCTGTGCAGTAACTATTATGTTGTTACCATCTTCGGAGATGATAGTTATGGTGCTGTGGTCTGGTTTGTAAATCTCGGTAGCGGGGTTGGCAGTGGTGCTCATATATAGCTTGCCGTCTTGCTCTATAAACAGTGGATTTAGGTATCTATCGGGTGTTGATGTATATATTTGAGACAGGCTGTCGTCTGCAAAACAGGAGCTAACTAACACTGCAAGCTCGTCCAGTGAGGTGTGACCAACAGCGTTGTCCACGGCAAAGTATGTCCTGTTTTCTTCTTGCAGAGATAGCATAATAGTATCGCTGATAGTTAGTGTAGCACCATTGCTCTCGTAGATATACTGGATATCATAGTAAGTATCCAGTAGCTCCTCTAGAGTGGCTATGCCAGTGTTGCTAGTAGCGCTAGAGCTAGAACTCTCTGTACTTTCGCCACACGCTGTTACAAACAACAGTAGCGACATCATAACCAAAGTAGTTGCTATACGTGCTATTTTCATAAT
>CAYJFF010000146.1:0-5441 GCA_964369345.1 uncultured Oscillospiraceae bacterium | reverse complement strand
GTAGATGCATTACTATTAAAATCTACATCAAACCTATCGTTAATGCTATTTTCTACAAACAGATAAACATATCTCCCGTGGAAAACCAGCGCCATTTTTTCTTTTATAACCTCGGATAGCGATGTCATCTTGTCTATAATGTATGGCGTAAGTGCTATCTTGCTATTCTCGGTATTGCAGTATGTATCAAACCTTTGATTGAACAAAAACGACTCTGTTTCTGTCTTTTCCTTATTATATCGTCCTAGTGCTTTTTCAAACTTAGTCAGTGCGCTATTCAAATGTGGGAAACCATCAGATATAATAAACATACTACCCACACTTTCCTGTATTTCAAACTTTATCACACAGCCGTTGAAGCCCTCGCCCCTACCTGTAACTTCTTCGCCGTCCTCCTCGAACACTTTTATATCACAGTAAGTAAACTCCCTGTTGTTTCTCTTTGCAGTTATCATGTCATTGCCACGCACAAACGAGCGTGCCTCAAAAAGCCTAAGCTCCATTATCTCTGGAGTACCAAACCTACCATCTGTGTTATATGTCACATCTGTAAATTCTTTTTCCAGAGCTTCCGTTACTACATATTGTTTAAAATACCTGTTCATATTCTTAGATTTTGCCATGTAGGACCGCAAGAAAAAACAGCCACCTATTATATAGATGTATACTATAGCAGAGCTTGGCATACCTGCCACAAGCATAAAATTGACACCAACTAACACCAGTGGTGCAGTTGTTATATAAAAGTAGAAATACAGCTTGCTAATCATCGATTTTATTCTACCCTCTTCAAATGTCCTTAGTACAGGGTTTATAAACGCTGTAGACCTAAGATTACTACGTGAAACTATTATTGATATAAGTAGCTGGAAAAACTTGACAGTAATATACAGCACCACACTGTAAAAAAACACAACCACCAGTGACCACATCACATCACCCACGTCACGTATACTCTTGTACCTTTCTAGTAGAGTAACAAAGAGCACTATACTTGCGCATATGTAAAAGGTTTTGTTATTAATCTTCTTTAGTCCATGCGACGTCCATACTATAGCAAACCCCAATACTTCTATCATATTAACCCCCAAAACTCAATATGTTGCATATTATTTTTTATCGCTTATGTATGGTTTTATTTTTTTGTAGATAACACCTGCTTTTTCACTGCGATATTTCTTTACAAGTGCGTTGTTTATTGCCTGTTTGGTTTTGTTTGTCTTTATAATTTCTTTTATCTCACCAGAGTTTTCACCCAACGTTGCTATGACTGTTTTCAGGTCCTGCTTTTCAGGGCTGTTGGTATTCTCCGTGTTTGGTGTGCTAAGTGCTATGTCATTTGCCCTGACTATTGCAACATTGCGTTTTTTCCAGAACTTCACCACAGCATCGTAGCCTGTATCTTTGCTAATGATAGCAAACTCTGCATCTGCATCGGCAGACACCAGATACCCAAGATATGTAGAAAGCTGAAAATCCAGCGAATTTTTGCTACCACCATCTATAGATATATATTCTTTCCTAGCTTTTAGTTTTTCTAGCTTCTTGTGCATGCCAAATGTCAGCTTGCTGGTTTTGTCCGAATAAAAGATAATAAGACCGTCTTGTTCCTGCAAATCATCCAGACCTTTCAGCCCATCATTGGATACATTCTCGAAGTCTACTAAGTAATATTTACCCATCTACGCATGTTCTCCCACTCCAATAAAATTTAGTTATCTCTAATAATTATAGCAGAAACAGGACAGACATATGTACAGTTGCCACATTCATCACAGCGTGATTTGTTTATACTATATGTCACGCCTTTTTCTATAGCCTTGAAACTACAATTATCATAGCAAGCACCACAGGCAATGCAGTTATCCGCAATCTCAAAGCCTGCAACCTCTGGCACATCACCACCATATGCAAATGGCTGTCGCAGTATTTTGTGCTCACGGTGCGCCATCTCAAAGTCATAGTCATACAGCTCTCCATGTGCTCTGTGTAGTACAAATACTCTTATGGACGGGTATTTCTGAACATCATATACCGCTACATAAAAATCCGTGTTCGTCTTTGCTTTTTCGTTTATTTGCTCTGCTGTTAGCTCTTTTACCTCGCCACTAATCCGTATAGTATAGCCAGGCTCAAACAGTGGTAAATTATCCTCTGTGTGTCTTACTTTTGCTTCTGGGTATATACCACTGGCAGATAGCTTGCCATGTCGTTTCATTTGCCTGTACATAGGCTTAACTTCCATGGTTCTTAGGTATATTCCGTCATCATCATACGCAAAAAAATGCGCAATTCTAGACTCCAGCTTGTCGTTATCCAGTGTGGAAAAGCTAACACAGCCTATATTATCAAATTTCTCGTATATCTCTTTTATAGTCATAACACTAATGCCCCCAGTATCTATAATCTACACCCTAACCATACAGCTGTCACGCTCTATTATCCTAAAAGGCAGCTCCGCCTTTACAGGCAGTTTATGCCCACCCTCTATATGGTCGATAAGCATTTTCACTGCCATCTTCCCCATTTCCTCCAGTGGCACATCAACAGTTGTCAGCATTGTAGATATATAGCCAGACATCTCTATATTATCTATGCTGATGATAGAAATATCCTCTGGCACACGCAAGCCTTTTTCTTTTATGGCACGTATAACACCAATAGCTGTTATGTCATTGGCGCAGAAAACACCAGTGGGTATCTCGTTTGCTGTAACCAGTTTTTGCCCACCACGGTACCCACCCTCTACGGTGAGGTCGGTATCTATAATATTATCCTTGCGCAGTGGTAGCCTTAGCTCACGCATTGTATCCTCATAGCCTAGATAGCGTATTTCACTGCTCATCTCCCCTATGTATCCTATACGGTTGTGCCCCATACTATATAGGTAGCTCACAGTGGCTTTTGCAGCTTTATATCCGTCGCATATCACTTGGTCTATACCCAAATCTATTTGATTTAGACCCACGTATATTATATGCTTACATTTACTACGTAGCAGTGTGAGCATAGCTCTACTAAGCCTGCCCAGTACCATTATACCATCAAGCTCTAGTTGCTTTATCAAGTCTTTTTCTATCAGCTCTTCTATTTGTGACAGTGCAAATGTATGCTTGATAAAGTAATTGTGCCTAAAAGCCTCTTGCTCTGCTACGCGGTGTAGTGTTTGGAAAAACTGCTCATTATGTGCATCTGCACGCCTAGCAAATATACACGCCAGCCTACCTTGACGGCTCCTCACTGTGCTGACGCCTTTTTTTAGGCTCTGTGCATTTTTATTCGGTGTATATCCATCAGATTTTACTATTTCCCATATCTTGTCACGCACTTCTTTGCTTGCGCATTTCTCATCATTTTTGTTAATGACCCTGGAAACAGTGGAAATAGAAACACCAACTTTGCTTGCTATTTCTTTTAGTGTCATCTTTACAATCTCCATTCTGCTAAATACACAGCATAGCTCTCGCCAAATCAGCTATCTTTATCTACCTGATGGAACTGCTTTAGGTTGCCTATTTTTGCGCTTCTTTTATCCAAAATCTCTGTAATCTCGGACATTTCAATGCCTTTTTCAGCCATTAGCACCATCATATGGTACATCAGGTCACATATTTCTTCTTTTAGTTCCTCTGTCCCCAAGTTTTTTGCAGCAATAATCATCTCTGCATTTTCTTCACCACATTTTTTTAGTATCTTATCCAGACCTTTCTCAAACAAATAGCAAGTGTATGAGCCTTCTTGTATATTTGTTTTTCTGTCCTTTACTACCTCGTACAAAACCTCAAAAGTATTCATATTAATGCCTCATTTCTTTGGCAGTGCTACTTATGCACATCGCCATTATAATTTATTTTTATTATATTAAATCCGTTCTTATTATTGTATCACAAAACAGCTTATTTTACAAATATTCTTGCTTTAAATTATGTAGAACGTGAATATTTTACTGTGTCCATTATATTGCGTAGAGGTAGTCCCTCAGAGAAACGTTTGATATTATCTACACATACTTTTTCGTGATAATTCAGCTTACCATACTCACCAGTCCACAAATCTGCACCTACTTTGTGTGCGGTAAACACCACATTGTCTAGGTGACGCAGTGGGCTGTCTATCGCTGGCAAAATATCGTCCTCTCCATACACATCAATACCTGCACGCAAGCGACCACTGATAAGCTCTTTTTCTAGTGCTGGCTCGTCTATTATGCCACTACGTGCTGTGTTTATTACTATGCCATTATCTGGCAATAACGCTAGCATCTCTGCATTAACAGTGTATGCTGTACTCTCACAAAAACCAGCATGGATAGAGATAATCTGGTTTGTGCTAAATAGCTCTTTTAAAGTTTCGCACTTTACAGCACCCTGTGGCACATCAACAGCATATGGGTCGTAGTAGGAAACTTCTGCACCCAAAAACAGCAGTATTTCCATAAAACGTTTGCCTATTGAGCCCAGACCATACAAACCTATTTTAGCATCTTCTACAGCACCACTAAGTGCCGAGCCCTCAAACAGCACTGCACCATCACGCACATTTTTTATATGAACTGGAATTTGCTTGAGCATTGTATACAATAGCGCAAGTGTACCTTCTGCCATTTTCCTTGCAGGTGCATCACCCCAGTTTGTGACTACGATTTTCTCGCTGTCAATAAACTCTTGTGAAACCCAGTCTTTCATATGCCCAGTCATATTACATATATACTTTAGCTTTCCTGGGTTCTGTGCCAATGATATAGGGAGAGGTAGTGACCCCCACCCTGTAAATACTATATCATACTCAGAGATAAGCTTTGACAATTCTTCTTGTGATATGGTATCATCTTGTGGTATTATGTCTAGCTCAATATACTTACCAAGCTCACCAATTATTTTTCTCCCTGGGCACATCAACCTTGATTCTTCGTGACGAATATATATCCCTTTAAACAAAACCGTCTACCCCCACACCATTTATTTTATATTTGCAATGCTAATATAAATTTACCATGCACATAGAGCGACAAAAAACAAGTAACACATCTTGCATGGCTTCTATATATTCTATCACCAACAAACTCTAATTTCAATAGCAATATACTTCTAAATTTCAAACGAAAAAAATTTTTTCAAAAAAACTATTGACATTTCAAAAAAACACGTTATACTATTAGAGTACTAAATATTGTATGCGGCAATGCTGGAATAGGCAGACAGGCACGTTTGAGGGGCGTGTGCGTGAGCGTGTGGGTTCAAGTCCCATTTGCCGCACCACCACACAGTGCTACTCGTTTACAAAATTGGTACAAAAACAGAATATCCTTTTTACACGCGCCAGTAGCTCAGTAGGATAGAGCAACTGCCTTCTAAGCAGTAGGCCAGGGGTTCGAATCCCTTCTGGCGTGCCAAGTTTCCCTTAGACGAACTAAAATCGTCTAAGGGAATTCTTATATTCTC
>CAYJFF010000145.1:0-5581 GCA_964369345.1 uncultured Oscillospiraceae bacterium | reverse complement strand
AGTATCTTCTACACGTGGTGACCTAGGTGCGCTACAAAACCGTCTAGACCACACAATCAACAACCTATCTGTAATGGAAGAGAACATCCAAGACGCTGAGTCTACAATCCGTGATACAGACGTTGCTGAGGAAATGATGGCTTACACTAAAAACAACATCCTTATCCAATCTGCACAAGCTATGCTTGCTCAAGCAAACCAAGTTCCACAGGGCGTTCTACAACTTCTACAATAATTTGTATAAGTCGGCATAAACAACAATCGCATTTTAACGATACATCCCTCGCTTGTAAAAAGTGGGGGATTTTTTTGTCCTTGGCAAAATTTACTACAGATATATATTGTGTATTGACAAATAACAGTAACAGGTATATAATGTATTCAAGATATTGGTCTTGTTTTAGGGCGGAGTGTGATTCTCCACCGGCGGTAATGGCAGCTTGTCTGCATTAGTCCGAGAGCCTTGCAAAAAGGTTGAGATGGTTAGATTCCATCACCGACAGTATAGTCTGGATGAAAAGAAACAACTTATATTTTCTGCGTTACGCAAAAATACTGTGTTTGTTCGCCCTCCTTGGTTCATTGCCAATGGGGGGCTTTTTTGTGCCTACAAACAACAATTTTCAATATCCAAAATATTATTGGAGGTTCACGAAAATGAACAAAACTAACATGGCGAACACAAAGAAACTCACCTACTGCGCACTTTTTGCAGCTATTGCCACTATACTTATGTATTTTGAGCTACCACTGCCGTTTATGCCACCATTCCTAAAAGTAGACCTAAGCGGAACAGTAAGCCTGCTAGCAGCGTATATGTTCGGCTGGCTACCAGCTGTGCTTATAACATTGGTAAAAAACCTAATACACCTACCCATGTCTAGCTCTGGCGGTGTTGGCCAGCTTGCAGATTTCCTCATGACATCTACTTTCTGCATTGTGTCGGTAGAAGTATACAAGAGAAAAAACACAAGAGCAGGCGCGATATTTGGGCTGTCCATGGGCACAATAGCAATGTCTATAATAGGTATATTCACAAACTACTACCTACTAATTCCTTTTTACTCCCAACTAATGCCGATAGATGCTATAATATCCATGTGCAACGAGGTAAACCCACTAATAGGCACATTGGAAACATACCTAATCTTTGGCGTGACACCATTCAACCTGATAAAAGGTGCTATACTGTCCTTGGTTACAATGCTACTATATAAGCGACTTTCACGCTTTTTAACTAATGAGAAAAAAATGACACTGCAAACAGACCAAGAAAAAGCATATTAATCAATTTACCGAGTATGACTGCCGTTAGTTATACTCGGTTTTTTGTGTTTGGGAGCAATTCTTGGCGATATTTACAAAAAAGTGTGCGTACGTGCTCCAGCACTGTGCAATTGTGAAAATCTTTACAAAAACTATGTTATTTTCTTGACATTCTCATCAAAGTATGTTAAATTATTAACATAGCACCGAGGATGAATATAGTAAAGGTGTCAAGCAGATAATATTGATTGAAAAAAGAGAAGGAGAAGTTATAATGGAAAACAGCAATAAGTATATCTATGTAGATGGAGTAGAGATGTTGTCAGCTTCTTTTGAGAGTGTAAGAAAAGCACAAGCGTTGTTCGCTACTTACACACAGGAGCAAGTAGACAAGATTTTCCTAGCAGCAGCAAGCGCAGCAAACAAGGCTCGCATACCTCTAGCAAAATTCGCAGTAGAGGAAACAGGCATGGGCGTGGTAGAGGATAAAGTTATAAAAAACAACTACGCAGCAGAGTATATCTATAACGCATATAAAGATACAAAAACTTGTGGTATAATAGAAGAGGACAAAATCTATGGCACTATGAAAATAGCAGACCCAATAGGTGTTATAGCAGCTGTTATCCCAACAACAAACCCAACTTCCACAGCAATCTTTAAAACACTGCTTGCACTAAAAACAAGAAACGGTATCATAATCAGCCCACATCCAAGAGCAAAAGGATGTACTATAGAGGCTGCAAAAATAGTTCTAGAGGCTGCAGTAGCAGCAGGCGCACCAGCTGGCATTATAGACTGGATAGACGTACCATCTCTTGAGCTAACAAACATGGTTATGAAAGAAGCAGACCTAATACTAGCAACAGGCGGCCCTGGAATGGTAAAAGCTGCGTATAGCAGTGGTAAACCAGCTCTTGGCGTTGGCGCAGGTAACACACCTGTTATCATAGACGATAGTGCAGATGTGCTACAGGCTGTAAACTCTGTTATCCATTCAAAAACATTTGATAATGGTATGATTTGTGCATCTGAGCAAGCTGTTATCGTGCTTGATAGCCTATATGCAAAAGTGAAAAAAGAGTTTATATACCGTGGTTGCTACGTACTAAATGAGAAAGAAACAGAAAAAGTACGTAAAACTATCATCATCAATGGCTCTCTTAACGCAAAAATCGTTGGACAAAGCGCATATACAATAGCAAAACTTGCAGGCGTAGATGTTCCTGAGAGCACAAAAATACTAATCGGCGAAGTTACAAGTGTAGATATCAGCGAAGAGTTTGCACATGAGAAACTATCTCCAGTACTTGCAATGTACAAAGCAAAAACTTTTGGTGAGGCACTGGACAAAGCAGAGCAACTTGTTGCTGATGGTGGTTACGGCCATACAGCGTCTGTATACCTAGATGCTGTTACAGAGCGTGCAAAAATAGAAGAATTCTCTGCAAGAATGAAAACTTGTCGTATACTTGTAAATACACCTGCAGCACATGGTGGTATCGGTGATATATATAACTTCCAACTAGCTCCATCTCTAACACTTGGTTGTGGCTCTTGGGGCGGAAACTCAGTATCTGAGAACGTTGGTGTTAAACACCTAATCAACATCAAAACAGTTGCTGAGAGGAGAGAGAATATGCTTTGGTTTAGAACACCACAGAAAATTTATATCAAAAAAGGTTGTCTGCCTATCGCACTTGATGAGCTTGGCAGTGTACTTGGTAAGAAAAAAGTATTCATAGTAACAGATACTTTCCTATACCAAAATGGTTACACAAAACCTGTTTCCGATAAACTAGATGCTATGGGCATCACACACACAACTTTCTTTAATGTTGAGCCAGACCCAACACTGGGTAGTGCAATAGAGGGCGCAAAAGCTATGGCTGCATTCCAACCTGACTGCATTATTGCTGTTGGTGGTGGTTCTGCAATGGACGCTGCAAAAATCATGTGGGTACTATATGAGCACCCAGAGGCAGACTTCATGGATATGGCTATGCGTTTCATGGATATAAGAAAACGTGTATACACATTCCCTAAAATGGGCGAGAAAGCATATTTCATTGCTATCCCAACAACTGCTGGTACAGGCTCCGAGGTTACTCCTTTTGCTGTTATCACAGATGAGAAAACAGGTAGTAAATATCCACTTGCAGACTACGAGCTAATGCCACATATGGCTATTGTAGACCCTGACATGATGATGGACGCACCAAAAGGCCTAACAGCGGCTAGTGGTATAGATGCTGTAACACACGCACTAGAGGCATATGCATCTGTACTTGCTACAGACTACACAGATAGCCTAGCACTAAAAGCACTAAAAGTAATTTTCGAGTACCTACCACGCGCTTATGACAATGGTCAAACAGACGTTGTGGCTCGCGAGAAAATGGCTAATGCGGCTACTATGGCTGGTATGGCGTTCGCAAACTCATTCCTTGGTATTTGCCACTCAATGGCACATAAACTAGGCGCATTCCACCACCTACCACATGGTGTTGCAAATGCACTTCTAATAAACGAAGTAATCAAATTCAACGCTGTAGAAGCACCAACAAAAATGGGTACATTCTCACAATACGACCACCCACATGCTGTTGCTAGATATGCAGAGATTGCAGATTACCTAGGACTAAAAGGCAGAACAAACGAAGAAAAAGTTGCTAGCCTAACAAAAGCTATAGACGAGCTAAAAGCTGCTATAGGCATCAAAGACAGCATAAAAGCATATGGTATAGACGAAGCTGATTTCATGAACAGACTTGACGATATGGTTGAGCAAGCGTTCGACGACCAGTGCACAGGTGCAAACCCACGCTACCCACTAATGAGCGAAATGAAAGAAATGTATATAGCTGTATACCACGGAACAAAATAATATATTATGTAGGAGGGTAAACCATGAAACTTGAAAATGTTATAGCAAAAAGATCTAGCAAGGTAATTTACAGAGATGGCGATAAAGCAATTAAGGTTTTTGACGAAACTTACTCCCAATCAGATATTCTAAACGAAGCACTTAACCAATCCCGTGTTGCAGAAACAGGGCTTCCCGTACCTCCTGTGTATGAAGTTTCCAAAATAGATGGCAAATGGTCTATCGCATCTAAATTTGTAGAAGGTGAAACACTAGCAGCGCTATGGGAGAAAAACCCAGACAAAACAGAAGAATACATTGAGCTTTTTGTTAAGCTACAAATGGAAATTCATATGCGCAAATCCCCACTGCTTAACAAACTAAAAGACAAAATGGTTCGCAAAATGGCACAAACAGCACTTGATGACAACACACGCTATGATATGCAAACAAGACTAGAGGGTATGCCTAAGCATGATAAAGTTTGCCATGGTGACTTCAACCCAAGTAACATCATCATCGATAGCAATGGTAATCCATACATTATCGACTGGTCACACGTTACACAGGGCAATGCATCTGCTGATGTAGCAAGAAGCTATCTGCTATTTAACCTAGAGGGTAAATCAGAAATAGCTGACAAATATCTTGATGCATTCTGCCAAAAAACTGGTACAGAGAAACGCTATGTGCAACAGTGGTTGCCTATAGTTGCTGCATCTCAGCTAGTAAAAGGTAAACCAGAAGAAGTAGAGTTCTTGCATAGATGGATAGGCGTAGTAGACTTTGAATAAGTCGCACTCATAAAAAGTATACCAAAATATTAATAAGTCCCGTGATAATCCTTGTGGTTGTCATGGGGCTTATTTTATATTTTGCTATTTACTAATTACTTAATAAAGGGTATACTATATATCTACAAAGTGTCGGGGGAATGGAAATGGTAAAAGAAATAGTTCGTGATGAAATTTTTTTGTCACAGAAATCACAGATAGCTACAATAGATGATATAAGTATAGCGCAGGACTTGCTAGAAACACTAATAGCCAATGAGGATAGGTGCGTGGGGCTTGCTGCTAATATGATAGGGGAGCTGAAGCGGATAATAGCTGTTGATGATAATGGTGAACGCCTGGTTATGTTAAACCCTGAGATTATAAAATATAGCCAGCCATATGATACAGAGGAAGCTTGCCTGTCACTGGAGGGGACAAGACCTACCAAGAGGTATAGGTCGATAAAGGTGCAGTACCAAAATACAGCTATGCAAAAAAGGATAAAGACGTATAGCGATTTTACGGCACAGATAATACAACACGAGATAGACCATTGTAACGGAATTATAATATAAATATGTGATGAAGCTAGTGGTATGATGTTTTGTTTATTACCAAAGTGTAAGTTTGTCAAACATATTGGACACTAAGGTAAGGCTAAGAACTCACGAGG
>CAYJFF010000144.1:0-5672 GCA_964369345.1 uncultured Oscillospiraceae bacterium | reverse complement strand
GCCCTATGGGCATGGCAAATTTATATTTTACATAGTAAAATATAAATAATCTGTACACCTACAAAGTAAAACAGCAAGGAAACTCATAAAAACTTGAGCTCCTTGCTGCTTTGTTATACAGTGCTATTAGTCGATAGTAAGCTTGATACAAACAGGTAGCCTGCTATCTTTTACTTTATGCTCAGAGATAATTGTTAGGTGGTCGTTACACTCGATAAATTTACAGCTCTTATCACTACCTAGTACCTCTGCATTTAGTATATCAGCGTTGAATTTTTTTACTTTTGCGCCAAGAGTTTTTATCTTTAGGATACCGTCCTCTGGCCATTTCATTGCGTAGATATATAGTGCATTTGCTTTGTAAGTAAAGCGGAAGTCCTCAGATGTAAATGACTTGCGTTTAGTATCTGTAAAATGACCTTCTTCTGTAACGATAGGGCCTTCGCCATATTTACGGAATGGATAGCTCTCGTAGATACCCTCGCCATTTACTTTTAGCCATGCACCAACGTCTTTTAGTATCTGTGCATCTTCGTCTGGGATAGTACCATCTGGCTTAGGGCCTACATTTAGTAGTAGAGAACCATTCTTGGAAACTACGTCTACTAGGTCACAGATAACCTCAAAAGACTCTTTGTAGTCATTGCCAACTGTGTAGCACCAAGAGTTTTTAGCCACAGATGTGTCATTTTGCCAGAAGAATGGTGATACATCTGCAAGCTGTCCACGCTCGATATCACGTACTGCGCTTGTGTGCTGGAAAGCATCATTCTTGTAGTTGATAGTAACTTCCTCGCCCCACTCAGCAGCTCTGTTGTAGTAGTATGCAGCAAATTTCTTTAGGTATGGCTTCATTGGTGCTATTTGAATCCACCAGTCGAAGTACATGATTTTTGGTCTATATTTATCAACTATCTCACAAGTTCTAGCTAGCCAGTCCTCCATGAATAGTGGGTCTATGTTATCTAGATGTATGGAGCCTTGGTCTGTTGTTACTGCTTCATCATCTTTTTGTGCAAATGGCTCTGGGTAAGATGGCCAGTATAGGTCACCGTACTCGATATTCTCAGGGAAATCACTCTCGAACTCACGACCACCACACATAAACCAGTAGTGCTCTATTCTGTGTGATGATGTTGTGATAACCATATCACGCTTTTCACACTCTTCTTTTAGCAAGCCCACAACGTCTTTCATAGGGCCTTTCTTTGTTGCACACCATTCAGATAGATTGCTATCATACATTTGGAAACCATCATGATGCTCTGCAACAGGCATAACAAACCTTGCGCCAGCTTCTTTGAATAGGTCTGCCCACACGCTAGCGTCAAATTTTTCAGCCTTGAACATTGGGATAAAATCTTTATAGCCAAAATCTTTGTGTGCACCAAATGTCTCTACATGGTGGTCAAACATGTTCTTGTCACGACGTAGCGCACCTTGTTTATACATAAACCTTGCATACCACTCACTACCATATGCAGGCACGGAGTATGCACCCCAGTGGATGAAGATACCGAATTTAGCATTTCTGTACCAGTCTGGCACTTTGTGGTCTACCAGTGATGCCCAGTTATCTTTGTAAGGACCTTTTTCGATTACCTCATCAATTACTTTTAGGTAGTCTTTCATATTTTGCAAGTAGTTGCTCATTCTCGTGTTCCTCCAATTATTTTATTATAGCCACATGGCTTAAATACTATTATTTTACCGTGATAGTAACTGTTTTTTCTACTGTCTTGCCAGCTATTTCTATAGTTGCAGTGATATCACCAGTACCACAGCCCGTGCCCCTAAATACTGCTTTTGCACGTCCTGCAAGTGTGTCAACAAAGTTGTTAGCAAATTTGCTATGTGTTGGCGAGCCATTATCACAAGCTACAAATGCTATGTTGCCTTTTGCAGTAAATGTTACTTTTTGGTCTTGGTGTGGCACAAAAACACCGTTTGCATCACATAGTGCAATCTCTGCATAAAATAGTTCTTCGTCTGCTATTTCTGCCCTATCAGCTATGAATGTAAAGTCAGCAACATTATCGGCAGTTTTTATAGTAGTTTCTATCTTTTTGCCATTCCTGTATCCTATAGCAGTCAGCTCACCTTTTTCATACACTACATTATCCCACTCTAGGTGTAGTGACTGGCTCCTATCCATAGTTTTCTTGCCACAGGACCTACCATTTACAAAAATTTCTACTTCGTCACAGTTGGTGAAGCACCATACAGGTAGCTTTTCAACATCTTCAAAGTTCCAGTGTGGAAGAATATGCAGAACATCTTTGTCCGACCAGCAACTTTGGTAGAAATAGAAAGCATCTTTGGGGAAATATGCACGGTCTATAGGTGCAAAATATGAGCTGATAGATGGCCATGTATGCGGTGTTGGCTCACCTATGTAGTCTATGCCTGTCCAGATGAACATACCAGCGATATAGTCGTACTCTAGGTGTTTCATCATGGAGTTTTCGCCACGTACCATTCTAGCACGCACAAAGCTATGTACGCTCTCTTTTATTGCGCTCTGCTCTGGGTCGGCAAGAGCACCTACAGCCTCCTGCGATACTTGGAAATCTTTTATGAAAGCATCATATCTACCACGTTCCTCAAACGCTGTTACAGATGCAGTTTCGCTACCTACTACGCACCTATGTGGGTTTTTGATGTGGTCATCAGCATAGAATGCCTCTGCATAGTTATACCCACATATATCCAGTATCTCTGGGTTGTTGGTTTTGTTTATCTGTGCAAGCCCATTAAATGCGGCTGTTGCAGGGCGTGTTCTATCATATTTATGCACGGTGTTCACAAGCATTTGTGATATTTCTTCACCCTCTTCATGGCGTAGCTCCTCTATCTCGTTGCCAATGCTCCACATAATGATGGAGGGGTGGTTTCTATCTCTTTTCACCATAGCGGAGAGGTCTTTTTCTGCCCAGTCATTAAAATACTGTGCATACGCGAAAATTCTCTGCCTGATAAACAAATCACCGAATATACGTGGACGCTTGCCAAGTACCCACTCATCAAACGCTTCTTCCATTACGTACATACCATATTCGTCACATAAATCAAGGAACTCTGGCGCTTCTGGATTGTGTGATGTCCTGATTGCATTTGCGCCCATATCTTTTACTATCTCTATTTTCCTAATAAATGCCTCGCGATATGCAGCAGCACCCAGACAGCCATTGTCGTGGTGAATACATACACCTTTTAGCATTTCTTTTTCACCATTGATAATAAAACCTTTATCTGGGGAGTACTCTATGCTCCTAACACCAAAACGCACGGACAGGGTATCGACAACAGCACCATTCTCTGCAATCTCAAAGACAGCAGTATATAGGTGTGGTGTTTTGTTGCACCAAAGCTTGGGGTTTGCAAGCTTTAGCTCTGTTTTTATATCACTGGTGCTGTGGTAAGCAACAGCCCTGTCAAAAGCTGTAGTAAGTACAGTTTCGCCATCATATAATATATCTACTTTTACTTGTAGCCTGCTTGTTATGCTAGAGTCATTATGTATTACAAAGTCTATATCGAGTGTTGCTTCTTCTGTGCTAACAACCGGCGTTTTGATGAATATGTCATCAGCATCAAGGTATACATCATCTGTTAGATACAGGTGCACAGGTCTATAGATACCAGTACCACTATACCAGCGAGAGCCAGGTTGCACCTCATTATCAACAACCACAGACAGCCTGTTTTCGCCCTCTACCACATATTTAGATACATCATACCTAAATGTTGTATAGCCGTATGGATACTGCCCGATAAGATTGCCATTAATATACACCTTACTATTCATATACACGCCCTCAAACTCCAGTATGGCACGTGTGTTCATATCATCACTTGAAAGTACAAAGTCCTTATTGTAGTAGCATAGTGTTGTTAGCGCATATCCACCTCTAGCACCTGATAGATTTTCTTCCCTAAAATCTGACAATATACTGCTATCATGTGGGATATTAACATCCAACCAACCAGAAACATCATACTCGGGTCTAAAAAACCGTATATATGACTCGTTCGAGCTTATATCGTGCTGTGCAAATTTCCAACCTTTGTTAAGCTTTATATGCTTTCTCATTCGTTGTACCTTCTTTTTTAATATTTTTGATATTCTCAAATAAATACTAAAACTTAGTGTGGAATGGTGTGAAAAACAACAAGCAACAGGTAATAACAACTATAGAAGATGTGCTGTTTTTGTGATATTCTACATAAAAGCCAATTGTTGTGTCCAAGTTTAGTATTTTTAGCTAGAAATATATTATCATAGGCACGTTTTTTTTTCAATGCAAAAAAAGCACAGTTTATCTCAAATATTGCGGTATAGTTGCAATAATAAGATAAACTGTGTTCTTTTATTAGTGTATTAAAGTCTGTTCGCGATATGTCTTTGGGCTTTTGTCTGTGATTTTCTTGAAAACTCTAAAGAAAGTAGACAAGCTATCAAAACCGCACTCATATGCTATATCTATAATGAGCATATCTGAACTCTCTATTAGACTTATAGCTTTTTGCACCCGTAGCCTGTTAATATACTCAAAAATAGAAAAACCAATGCGTGCATTAAACTTGCGTGAGAGGTGATATTTGCTCACCATTAGGTCTTTTGCCATATTTTCAAGTGTGATATTCTGCGTGTAGTTGTCATTAAGATACTTGAGTGATAAGTGTATCCACTCTGTGTTTTTTTCTTCGCTCAAGTCGCTTAGTGTAAGGTTACTCAGCATACGCTCTAGCACCACCATTAGGTAGCCCTCGGTAATATTTGACTTCTGCTGTAGCTCCTTGTTATTCACTATTTGCTCTAGGCAAAAACTGGTATCTGGGGGGAGATTACTCAGCGAAACAATTGGCGCACCGGATACACATTTAGCTGTAAATGTCTGCAAAAAGCTAGGGAATATAGTTTTATCAAATATAGCAAGCAAGTGTGCAGAGTCCTCTATTATTTCAAAAGAATGTATAATATTGGGGAAAATAATAATTAGGTCACCAGCACTCAGTGTGTACTCACTAAGGTTATAATACGCTTTTACTTTACCCTCATACACATACATTAGCTCTATCTCGTTGTGCATATTTTTGAAACTACCTACTTTGTTTGCTGTAAAGCACTGAAAATTATTGTGCTCATATAAAAAAGTTGTATCCATGATGCTACTCCTACTGCTATTGTATAATAATGTTATTATAGCATATATTGTGCACATTGTGTAGTGCTATGGCAAAAAATAACCCCACCATACAAAATAATGCAGGGTGGGGTTGGTAGTTTTACAGGAGTGGCTTGTTTATCAAACTTTAAACTTACGGATAGCAGCAGATAGTTGCTCTGCCTGTGCAGAAAGTTGTTCACTAGCAGCAGCGGACTCCTCGGATGTTGCAGAGTTTGACTGTACAACTGCAAAAATCTGGCTCATAGCCTCGGTAGCAGAGTTAATGGACTGTGACTGTGATGAAGATGCATCAACAATTTTGGAAACAAGCTCAACAGAGTGGCTCGCTTTTTCGCCTGTTAGGTCCATAGAATTAACCGTTTTTTGTGTTGTTTCAAAACCAAGCTGAATAGCATTGATAGAATTTTCTATCAGGCCAGATATAGCAGAAGATGCCTCTGCACTCTTAGTTGCAAGAGTACGTACTTCGTCAGCAACAAC
>CAYJFF010000143.1:0-5863 GCA_964369345.1 uncultured Oscillospiraceae bacterium | reverse complement strand
ATGGTAGAAGACAACGAAGCAGATATGTCCTCTTGATATAAGTCCTCGGACAGTAGCATTATAACTATCTGCCGTATCGAGGCTTGTACAAGCGGTACTACTGTTATATTCCTAGGTATATTGCCAGAAAAAAGCTCAATTATTCTATTGGACAATTCAGAGATATGTTCGTCTCCCCTTATAACACAAAAAATATACTGTTTGCCTATAAAATCTATCCCTAATGAGCTTGTGCGTTCAAAAATATTTACGCCCTCTTTAAATTCACTATAAAATAGTTTTATGAGTAACCTGTCCCTAATATCGTCTTTACTCTCCTCTATATTGTTTGAAAGCAGTTTGTTTTGTGTATTAAGTGACAGCAACGATGCTCTAATATACTCATAAGCATCATTTTCTGGGATTAACTTGTCTGTAGTCAAAATTTCATTGCTTACATCATAGATTTTGAGCAGTGGCAGATATGTCCGTTTCATTAGAAATATTATAACAACACCAGCCAGTATAATCGCAAGAGTAGAAAGGATAATTAGTTGCATCTGCACATTTGCTAGTTGTGACATTAAGCTATCCATAGGTATCAAGGTAGTATAGCTCCAGTTAAGCATATCCGAATGTCTTGTAATAGACAGATAGCTCTTTCCGTCCAGCACCACCTCGTCTTCTTCTGCGGTGTATTCATCTATATGTGTTTCTATATACTCGTCACTACTGTATATTATTTGGTGGTTATCATCAAGAATATAAGTATAGCTGTCATCAAAGTATGTAGTTGCAAATATATTGTCAAGTTGCTCGTATGATATCAAAAGAACTAATTGCTCAGAAGAATTGTAAAGCGGTATAGTGTATGTAAGATAGCTATGTTCACCATAAATGGATAGTGACTGTGCAGTGGAAAATGTTCCTTTAAAGTTTATAGGATTATTTTCGTTTAGTACAAATTTCCCATCTGTTATATTTGCAAATGAGTATACGTCGTTAAAAAACACTGTTTTTTCATATGAGCTAAGTGATGATATAATATAGTTTGCATTTGACTGATAATAGATTATATCATGCACAAAGTTATTTGTTGCCATGTAGTTTTTCAAACGTTCCTGTACTAATATACCCTCATAGCTATCCACCTCTAAGTCAAATGAATTTAAAAGCTCGTTAAAGTATATGTACTGCTCATCTCCTATAATAAATGAGATGTTAGCCTCTATCTCTCCTTGTGCTTTCTCAAGATTTATGGTTGAGTTATTAATAATCTCATCTGTTAGCATACCAAATACCGATGTTTGCAAAAAAACTATAAATACAATTAGTGGTAGCAGGAAAATAGTAACATATGACAAAAGATGTGTAAGAAACAATTTTGTTCTAACATTCATAAAACCTCCTAAACATTCGGCAAACATTTATATATAATGTATAATACCATGCTTTTCATTATTATGCAACTAATAGTTTTGTATAGGTTAAAAAAAGCGGTGTTGAAAATTATTGCGATTTTTATATGTTAAATTTTGATACCATATGTTAAAAATTGTGTACTGAATTGTAGTTTCGATTTATTATTCTATAAAAATTTATGTAATATGTATAAATTTCTATTCTTTTAGTAAAATAAATGAGCCTTGATTTTTATTAACAATAAATATATGCTTTGTACATAAGATAAACATTATAAATGCTTGTTTGTTTAAATTAATTTAAGGAGAGAAGTTTAGTGAAAAAATTAAAAAAGTCATTTAAAGATGATTGGCAACTGTATGTACTGTTTCTGCCCACGATGATATATGTATTTATTTTTTCGTATATGCCTATATACGGTCTACAAATAGCATTCCAAAAATTTACACCATCAAGAGGATTTGCAGATAGTCCATGGGTGGGGTTTGATAACTTTATTAAGTTCTTTAATGCATATAATTTTGAGACTATTATTGGTAACACACTAACACTTAGTTTTTACGCACTAATAGCTGGTTTTCTTCCACCTATTATTTTAGCAATACTACTTAATAATGTAAAAAATGTCAAGTTCAAGGGCTTTGTACAGACAGTAACATATGCACCACATTTTATATCGGTGGTGGTACTGGTAAGTATGATAATCTTATTGCTTTCACCATATTCTGGTGTTGTAAACTCTGTTATCGCAATGTTTGGTAACGAAAAAATAGACTTTATGGGTAGCCCAGAGCTTTTCCCCCACGTATATGTTTGGTCGAATGTATGGCAGACAATGGGCTTTTCCAGCATAATATATCTTGCTACACTGGTTAGCATAAGTCCCGACCTTTACGAAGCTGCAAAGGTTGATGGCGCAAATAAATTCCAGCAGATACTACATATAGAAATACCAGGCCTGATACCAACTGCTGTTACTATGCTGATACTTGCTTGTGGTAGGGTAATGAACCTTGGTATGCAAAAAGTTTATCTAATGCAAAACCCAATGAACATTGCAACTTCTGAGATTATAGAAACATTTGTGTACAAGCAGGGTATTTTGAGCCAGCAGTATAGCTACTCTGCCGCAGTGGGTCTGTTCCAGTCACTAATTAATGTAGTGCTTATTGTAAGCGTAAATAAAATCGCAAGCAAGATATCCGAAAATAGTCTGTGGTAAAGGAGGGCAAGATTGATGAGCACATTAGTCCAAAAAAGTGGCACAACAGCCATAAAAAGCACTAAAGAGGATAGAATTTTTAATATCATCGTTTATACTATTCTTACCTTTGTTGCACTTATAATACTATATCCACTGTATTTTATATTGATAGCGTCGTTTAGTAGCCCCGAACTTGTATCCACAGGGCAGGTGGTATTATTCCCACAGGGTATAAACTTCTCTGGCTATAACCGCATTATTAACTATAGCCAAATATGGCAGGGTTTTGCAATGACTATCTATTATACAGTGCTTGGCACACTTTTTAACCTCTGCCTGACAATGCCAGCGGCGTATGTTATAACCAGAAAAAGCTTTTTGGCACGTGGTTTGTTTACTAAATTTCTACTATTTACTATGTTCTTCAATGGTGGTCTTATCCCCACATATCTACTAGTAGATAGCATCGGACTTTACAACACACCTGTAACGCTGATACTGCTGAATGGTGTAAATGTATTTAACCTTATTATCGCAAAATCTACCATACAGAACACAATCCCAGAGGAAATGTATGAGGCGGCATCGATTGATGGTTGCAACCATTTCAGATATTTCTTTAGCTTCATACTACCACTATCCAAGTCTATAATAGCTGTTATAACACTGTACTATGGCGTTGCACACTGGAACAACTACATGGCAGGTTTGCTATATTTAAGTGATAGTGAGCTATATCCACTACAGCTAATTCTGCGTAATATACTAATTGAAGGTGAGATACTTGCACAGAGTGTGGAGTCTGCCGAGGAAGCAATAGTAAGACAACAAGAAACAGAGCTTATGAAGTATGGTCTGATAATTATTTCCAGTGCGCCACTGCTAGGCATATTCCCGTTCATACAAAAATACTTTACTAGGGGTACAATGATAGGTTCTGTTAAAGGATGATATTTGGCTAAATAGCTTAATATAAACAAATAATAGGAGGATACCAAATGAAAAAATTTCTATCGCTTACAATGACATTTACTTTGCTACTAAGCATGATTGCCTGTGATACAGACACTGTAACTTCACAGAGTTCTACACCAGCAGGCAGCTCAGGAACAGCCCAAGTAGAAGACGCAAACTTTAATGCAACAGGCCTACCTATTGTAGATGAGCCAGTAACACTAACTGTGCTAGCACTGACTAACTACCCAGAATCCCCAGCAGAAGACTTTGTTTTCTGGAACAGCGTACAAGAAGCAACTAATGTAAATATCGAGTGGGAAGTAATCCCATATGCAAACTGGGCAGAGAAAAAAGGTCTTGTTCTGTCTCGTTCAGAGCTACCAGATATTATGCTTAGTAACGATATGTTCAGCGATGCTGACGTACTAAATATGGCTGATGCAGGGCAGATTATACCACTTAATGATTATCTTGATGAATATGGCGAGTATTGGGACACTCTTGTAGAAAGAGAGCCAACTTTAGTACCGTCCATAACTGCATCTGATGGAAACATCTACGGACTACCAACATTTTCAAGCCCAGACGCAGCAAACAACACACATACTCCACATATCCAGTACCTAAATAATCACTGGTTAGGCGCTGTAGGTCTTGATATGCCAACTACACTGGACGAGTTTGAAACAGCCCTAATTGCTTTTAAAAATGACGACCCAAATGGCAATGGTATAGCGGACGAAATTCCATACACATCTACAGAGAACAACAATGTAGAGTATTATGATGATTTCTTTGGTGCATTTGGCTTGCTACTTGATAATAACGCACTAAAAGTAGAAAACCTAGGTATGAAAGATGGTGTGCCTATCTTTACACCATTCGAAGAAGATGCATATAAAGCTGGTATCAATTACCTAAATAGCCTATGGACACAGGGCCTACTAGACCCAGAAACATTCACACAAGACTCTGCTATGTTCAATGCTAAGCTAAAAAGCCCAACACGTATAGCTGGTGGTTTTGCTGCATGGCGTGGTACAGCATGGAGACTAGAAAATGAATATAGCGACGAATACTTGCCACTACCAGCACTTGAAGGACCAGATGGTGAAAAAGCATACCAAAGAAGTTTCTCTGGTGTAAAAGCAAGGGGTGCGGCAGTTGTATCTTCTACTTGTGAGAACCCAGAAGTAGCGGTTCGTTTCCTTGACTACTTGCTAGAGGATTTGAACGCACTACAAATGCAATCGCAAAGGGGCTTGGGATATCACCTTGAGGAAAATGGTGATGGTACTCTAAGCTTCCTAACAGACATCATCGACTGGACTAACCCAGATGATGTTAAGCAAGTAAATGTTCGTTTCACATGCATAAGTGCAGAAGCTATGGACCTAATGCCAGTTTCTGAAAACCCACTTGATGTTGCTGTAGAGATTAATGCTGCACTACCTTACTACGAAGATGCACTACCTACAGAGTCCTACCCATCAGTTTTCCTAACACTGGAAGAAAGCGAAGTAGTTAGCGAGCTACAATCAACAATCAATGAGTTTGTTAACCAAAAATATGCTGAATGGATTACAACAGATGGTGTAAGTGATGATGAGTATGCAGAGTTTGTACAAATCCTCAATGACATGGAAGTCCAAAGATATATGGAGCAATATATATCTGCATATGACCGTTATATGGCAGCAGCATAATCACAAATAAATTATTAACCGCTATGTAAAAACAAACAAAAACTCCCCTTAGTAATTAATCAAGGTGTTATGGGGGAACATTTAAAATTTCACTATTTTACACTTAGGTAGACAGCTTTTTAGTTGTCTACCTAAGTGTTTTAGCCTGTTTTTAGTGCATTTCGCTACATACGAATTTCTTTTGTGGTGACAAGCTCCACATAGCAAAATACACAACCTTGGTAAAAACGTACAATGACAAAACGCCCCCTGATGTAGGATAATAAAAACATCAAACATCAGGGGGAATTACTATGTCCAAACGAGCATACACACATGAAAGATTTATTGCTAGAGGTAGAGCAATTAAGAGCAGAGTGGCTTACACGACGAGAAATTGTAACAAAACTTTGCCTACGGCCAATGCGAAAACTGGCTTGACGAATTGTTAGTAGTGCTTAGAAGCAATAGCAAAAATTTTTCGGAATATTTTGCACAGTACTTTCCACAAGCAGTGCTGTATCCGCTAGAAGCTACATATTTACAGTGGGTCGATTTTCACTATTTAAATAAAAAAGATAAAGAGCTTGAATTCTTTATGCAAAATGATGTACAA
>CAYJFF010000142.1:0-5890 GCA_964369345.1 uncultured Oscillospiraceae bacterium | reverse complement strand
TAAGTCGCAGTGCCACTACCCTGTGGACGATTGTTATTATAAGTCGCAGTGCCACTACCCTGTGGACGATTGTTGTTGTAAGTCGCAGTGCCACTACCCTGTGGACGATTGTTATTATAAGTCGCAGTGCCACCTTGTGGTGTAGTTGTTGCTGGCTTATTATTTGGCTCCTGTGTTGCCGCTGGTTTAGGAGCTGTATTTTGTGCTACTGGTTTTTCTTCTACCGCTTTTGGCTTTTCCTCTACTACTTTTGGTTTTTCCTCTGTAGCCTTTGGTTTCTCTACTACTGGTGGTTGTGTAGCTACCGCTTCTGTTTTTGGTTGCTCTTTTTGAGCTTCAACTTTAACGTTTTCTATTTTTGTTACCTCTTTTTTGTCTGTAGCTGTTGTTTTCTTTTCTGCTTTTGGTGCTCTTGCTGGTTTTTCACTTGCTGCTTTTATTTTAGCTGCATCTTCTTTTGTCAAGTCACGGTATTCGCCAACAGTTTTACTGCTTTTTTGTGTGTATGACTCTATGATGTAGTTAAGTTCATCTACATTAAGGTTAGAAGCACTTTTTTTAGGTTCTCCGCTGAACTTCTTCTCCAACATTGTTACTATTTCCTTAGTGGGTACACCAAGGTTTTTAGCAAGCTCGCCTACTTTTACCTTTTCTATCATATATAAATATTCCCCTCTCTATCCACTAGCTTTAATTTTTGTCTGATGTATTGTCGGTCTCATTATTATCGTCAGCACCTATTATTTTTTCTATGCCATTTGCAAAGCCTTCATCTATTACCGCAAATACACCCACGTCTTTGCCAAAAATCGGTGCGTAGTCTTCCATTTTCAGCGTAGTAACAAAAGCTTTCACTTCTACTTCTTCCGCTGTTCTCCTCATAGAGCTTGCAGTTTTTGGTGATATATCCTCTGCGAATATTACCATGTATGCTTTACCACTTCTCACAGCGTCTTTAACAGCGTCAAATCCGCCTATTAGTTTGCCAGCTCTACGACTTAGTGATACGAGCCCAAACAGCTTTTTATTGTCCATCCTGCTCCAGCTCCTTTTCTAAACGCTCATAAACTTCTGCGGGTATAGCACAGGAAAAAGCACGCTCAAAACGTCTTGCTTTTTGTGCTTTCTTTAGGCACTCTACCTTTTTGCAGATATATGCGCCTCTGCCATTTTTCTTCCCTATCAAGTCCACTGATATCTCACCCTCGGGCGAGCGTACAACACGCACTAGCTCTTTTTTTGCTATATGTTCCCCACAGCCAGCACACATCCTCACTGGTACTTTCTTTACTTGCACTGCTATCCACCTCCGCTCGTTTTACTTGCGTTCTATCACTAGGGTGTTTACTCTATGATATCATCGTCATCATTATCTGCTTCTGTTTCTACATTACCCTCGCCATAAAAGCCACTCTCTGGGCGAATATCTATTTTCCAGCCTGTTAGCTTGGCTGCTAGTCTTGCATTTTGACCTTTGTTGCCGATAGCAAGGCTTAGTTGGTGGTCTGGCACTGTTACTCTACAGCTGCGTGCTTCTTCGTCTATAATCTCAACACTAACAACATTTGCAGGTGATAGTGCAGTTGTTATAAACTCTACAGGGTCCTCGCTGTATTTAACTACATCTATTTTCTCGCCACCTAGCTCGTCAACTATGCCACCCACGCGTTGGCCTTTTGGACCAATACAAGCGCCTACTGGGTCAACATTCTCATCACTGCTGTATACAGCAAGTTTGCTCCTGCTACCAGCCTCGCGTGATATTGCTTTTATCTCTACTACACCATCATATATTTCTGGCACTTGCATCTCGAACAATCTCTTTACAAGGCCTGGGTGTGTTCTGGAAATAATAAGTCTTGGGCCACGCTCTGCGCTCTGTACATCAACAACATATACACGCACTTTGCGTCCATCTTGTAGCACCTCACCTGGTACTTGCTCGCTCTTTGGCAGCATAACCTCTGATGTGCCAAGCTCCAGTGTAACATTGCCACGTACTGGGTCTGTTTTTAGGACTGTAGCTGTAACTATATCGTGTTGACGGCTCTGGTATTCTTTTAGTAGCAAGCCTTTTTCTGCTTCTCTTATACCCTGACGGATAACGTGTTTTGCAGACTGTGCTGCTATTCTACCAAATTTCTTAGGCTCTAGAGGTATCTCTATAGTCTCGCCCATCATTATTTTTTTGTTTATCTTAGTAGCCTGCTCTATATCAATCTCAGAAAATGGGTCTTCTACATTTTCCACTACCATTTTACGCATAGCAACATAAAACCTACCTGTTGCTGGGTCTATCTCCACTATATTATCTTCGCTACCTGCTGGATCTTTTTTAACTGCTATACCAATAGCAATTTTTATTTTTTCCACCAGATAGTCCGCTGGAATACCCTTTTCTTTCTCCATAGACTGGAGCGCTTCAAAAAATTCCTTGTTCACTGCATTATACTCCTTTATTCAAATCTGTATCTTAAAACTCATAATACAATCTAATAAAAGCAGCTTCTGCCTTTGTCAGTTGCATTTCTATATCATCTTCTTCGTCTATTAGTATTGATATTGTGCCCTCGCTATATGCTGTTAGCTTTCCTACAAAGTCTTTCACGCCCTCTACAGCACGGTATAGTCTTACAGCTACTGTCATCCCTATACATTTTTCAAAATGCTCTGGTTTTGTCAGCTCTCTTTCTATCCCAGGTGATGACACCTCCAGTGTGTAGCCACCTGCAACAGGGTCTGCTTCATCAAGCAATATCTCTACCCCTCTGCTAAAGTTCTCACAGTCTGTTATATCCACACCGCCCTCTTTGTCTATAAGGTAGCGCAATATATATACTGTGCCTTCTTTTCCGTAGGTAACATCCCACAAGCTCAAACCTAATTCTTCTAGCAATGGCTTTGCTAGCTCGCTTGCTATCTCTGCTGTTGTTTTCTTAACTGATGACATTTAGCTCTCCATTCTGCCACTGTGGCGTAGTCATTTATGCTAGTAAAAAGCCTCCCTAGCATAAGTAAAGAGCGGGTCGCCCCACTCTTTAATCATCAAACTATATACTTACTGCGTTATTATAACACAAACAATTGAGTTTAGCAAGCATTTTTAAGATTTTTTCTATATTTCTTTAAATTTCTTCTCCATTTTGCTCAATTTCCTGTTCTGCTATTTGTTCACTTATACTTTCTTCATCGTTTTGCTCTATCACAATCTCAGTAAATAGCGCTGTGCTCTGGTGTTTGTCGTGTGCTTTCATAACAAATATATATATAGCAAACAGCACTATGCTACCTATAGTAATAAACACGCCTGTTTTTAGACCTGGTGCTAAGTATGTGAATACTATCTCTGCCTCGCCCTCTGGCACACGCACAGCCATAAAGCCGATATTCGCTTTTTCTATAATAACAGGCTCACCATTTACCATAGCTGTCCAGCCATCATCATATGGCACGCTAAAGAATACAAACTGCTCACTATCATAGCTAGATGTAGCAACAAAACCAGTTTTTGTGACAGTAAAGCTATCACATGACATCTGCGCACGTATAGCAGCGTTTGCACCGAAACTATTGCTGGCTATTAGGTCTGTTAGCGAGGTGCTATCATTGTACTCTAGCAAATCTTGGTTACGCTCTATCGCATCACCCTCTAGATGTACAGAGTTTAGCATTACCTCCTGCTTGCTTGCAGAGCTTAGCACATTTAGTTGCTCGTCTGTAAAGTAACTCTCATACGCAAAGCCCATTGGTATATAATTTTGGTTCTCGTAGATATTATATGAGTTCCTATTTTCTACAAAAACATAGCCCTCCATTGGGGATTGCTCTTCTTTATCCTCGTGGATATACAGCCATCTAACAGAAAGCAAACTGCGTAGCTGCGGGTACTCCACACTTGGCTTTGAAGATACATCACGTTTTACACCCACCTCTGGGTAAAACTCCATTACAGACGGTGGCACTATACTATGGAACGCCTGTATATTAGGTATGTTCCAGTATATGCCCAGATTGTCATCGGCCTCATAAATATCGGAACGCTCAAACACGCCCTCCTCGCTAAGTGACATTTCGTCCCTGCCGGGTAGTGCAACTTCTTTTATCCATGTATTATTGTTATATGTCGCCTTGCCTATTAGCAGTGTGGAAAATAGGTATACAAAACTGCCCACCACAACTAGCATAGTAAGGTTCTTTTTATATTTCTCGCTATCACGGTTGTACATCACCACTACCACCATAACAAAGCCTATTACAGTAATAGCAAGCGTTGCTAGGAACTTATCCAGATACTTATACCCACCAAAAGACAGCTCGCCGTCCTCCATAAATGGTGTCAGCCCAGATATAACAGTTAGTATCACAATGCCTATACCTGTGTATATAAGACCATTCCATATATTAATTTTGTTTTTCTTACTGTCGTCCTCCAGTGTTTTCACAGTCGCAAGTGCCATCAGCAAGGTGGGCATATAGAACCACCTAGCATAATACGAGTGATTGAGTGCTACAAATGCGTGGTTTAGCATTGGCACAAAAGCCATAACTGCGCTTATGCCAATCATTCTCTTTAGCCAGTCTTTTTTCGCTGTCGCAAAGTATGCTATCACCATTGATATACTAAACATTGGTATATATGCAGAAAGTGATGACCACTGTGCACCATGGTCTGGGAACCAGTTGTTCAGTGCTGGCATATCCGGTGTCATAAATATGGAGTGTATTATGCCAAGATAGCGTTGTGGGTCGCTGTAGTACCACAGGTAATTACCCAGTAGTGTAGTATTTTCGCCTGCGCGTGGGTTGCCTGTTATTGCAAGCACCGCCGGCAAGAACGCTACCATTGCAAGTCCCATTCCCAGCACAGCCTCTGCACACAGTGCCACAAATGTTTTTAGTGTTAGTCGCCAGCTTTTATCCGAAAAACGTGCCAAGAAATATATAGCAACAAAAACTACCTCGCCTATGAAAAACCAGTAGTTAACCACTGCATTGAGTGTTATAGCAAGTGCAAAGTAGCCATATTTTTTCTCTTTCACTGCTATCTCTAGACCTATTAGCAGTAGTGGAAAGCATATGAGTGCCTCGTGGAAGTGGTTGAAGAATATATTGTATGCCGAGTACCCAGAGAACGCATATAGCAATGCACCGAGCACGGCAAAGTTGCTATCTTTTACAAAGCGTTTCATATATAGGTACGCTGTGGCACTCGCCGAGCCTATTTTTAGTGCTAGCAGTGGTGCCATCAGGTATGGTGTTGCCTCTGGTGGGAATATTAATGTCAGCCAGAAATATGGGCTGAACAGCAGGTAAAAGCTGTATGAGCCGATAAAGTTTGCGCCGAGGTCTGTTCCCCAGTTCCAGAACACATTACCTGTGCGCACTGCTTCGTTCGCTAATTGGTAGAACGGTATTTGCTGTACATTAAAGTCACCATAGTACAGGAATAGCCCACCGTCGTATATTATATATGGTAGGAAAGCTGCCATAGCCACCAATGTTCCTATAGCAAATGTAAGCCATACTTTATTTTTTTCTTCTTTTTGCAAGACACTAAGCAACATATTCTATTTGCTCCATTCTTTTATCTCTTTTTTGGTTCTTTGCTGTTGTGTTGGGGTGGTAGTTTCTACCTCTGTGATTAGTTTGTACAGGGTGATAGCTATGTGCTACTCTCTACCTCTGTGATTACCCTGTGCAAGGTGACACTCTCTGCCCTTTTTCGTTACTTGTACGTCACGACAAGTAACCAAGCGTGATTTAGGTGGCAATGCCCCCTAAAAACCCCCAGTGCACGCTCCACTGTACGAAAGCTCGCGTCTACTTGGCACTACCAATAGCAATCCTTGCTTTTTCACGCACTAACTTTCCACAGAATTGTGGAGCTACT
>CAYJFF010000141.1:0-6236 GCA_964369345.1 uncultured Oscillospiraceae bacterium | reverse complement strand
ATTATCATACGAAATCCAAAATGTATTAAACCCTACCCAAGAAAAAATGCCCTTAGAAAAGCGGTTGTACTCTGCTGTATTTACCACAGCGTCCACCATTTTGCGTTTCATCATTCTAAAATCACGCGCACCAGGCACTACTTTTATATTGGAGGTTTTGTGCATAAGCTCATAGAATATTTTCGCAAACGCACTCCTGATAATCGGCTCGCCATCACGTGTTGCACGGAATGTAGCTATACAGTCATACTCATCGCTTTGTAGCTTGTCAAACATCTCCGAGAGCAGTGCAGGTGGGTCTTGTAGGTCTGCGTCCATTAACACAACATAGTCACCGTTTGATTTTTCAAGCCCTGCATATATAGCGCTTTCCTTGCCAAAATTTCTGGAAAAGGACAGATAGCGTACTGCTGGGTTGTTTTTTGCAAGCTGTTTTATAGTTGGCAGCGTAGCATCTGTGGAACCGTCATCTATAAATATTATCTCATAATCTGTATCTAATGCGCTTAGATGTTTTATAAGCTCGGCATAGAACATTTGCAATATTTCCTGCTCGTTATAGCATGGAACAACTATGCTCAGTAACATATCTGTTTATTTCTCCATTCATTATCATTTGTTATGGTTATTATATCATTGTAAACTATAATTTGTCAAAAATGGTAATAAGATATTCTATAATTAGCTATATTCAATAGCGATGATACTTGCAAACAATTGACAAGTGCAAGGAATTATATTATAATTTAGCGTGAAAAAAATAACGATTCGATGAGAGAATTGGAGGATTTATGACAAGAAAGAAAACGATTAAGTCGCTTATAGTTATGGTTATGGCATTAGCGACTTTGGCAAGTACTGGTATTATGACTGCATTTGCAGCCGACGACGACGTAGTGCTGTATTTAGGCGAAAACGAAGCACTATACACTGTGCTGACAGACCTTCAAGGTGCTGGTGGGCCTTATGGTGAAGATGATGATAACAATATTGTAACCTTTACCCAAGAAGCTGCTGGAAATGTAACTTTTTTAACCCTTAACTACCCATCTTTTATCAACCTAGACGGAATAGACGAGCTGAAAAAGCTACCTAACCTAGATATACTTACAATAACAGGAACCGATATTACTGAGTTTAACTTGAGTGGGTTTGATAATCTAACCAACCTTGTAATAGAAGACAACACAGGTGATATCACATCTATACAGCTAAGTGATATGCCAAAACTAACAACTATAGACCTTAGCGACGGAGGTACTACAATAATCGGCTCTTTGAGTATAGACAACATGCCAGTATTGGATACCTTATATACAGCAAACTGTAAAATAACCAATGTGTCCTTAACAAACCTTGGTGCATTGACTGGATTTATGCATACTGATGCTGGTATCGAGGACTTAACGGTTACTAATATTCCAAATTTGACAAACTTAGATGTCTCTGACAACCAAATTTCAGAGCTTTCTCTGGCTGATTTGCCAGAACTAACTAACCTTAACCTATCAAGCAATATGCTGACAACATTGTCACTAAGCGACTATGAGAAACTTGAACAGTTGGGAATAGTATACAATAAGATTACAGATGTTACCTTAAGCAATATGCCTGTACTCCAAACTTTTGAATTCAGCGATAATTTAATTTCCACTATGACACTAACTGACTTAGACGCACTTGAGATGCTTAATTTTAGCATTTTTGGCTGGGGTAAGGACGTAAGCCTTACACTGGATAGTATGGCAAGTTTGGAAACCTTAAATATTGGTAGCGAAACCACCCATTTGAAATTAGCTAATCTGGATAAGATTACTAAGATATCTTCCTTGCACGGAAACGCTCTTAAAGAAGTCGAGATTGAAAACCTACCAGCTCTAGAAGAAGTGGCTATAGTTAACAATGATTTAATCTCATTTAATATTTCAGGCACAGATAATTTGACATCGCTTTCCTTGCCATATAATGAGCTAGAAACTATAGAGATAAAAGATTTACCTGCGCTGACAGAGTTAAATCTGGCAGGAAACGCACTGCAAGATGTGTCTTTACTAGGACTACCAGCACTAACAAGCTTAATTCTGGCCGAAAACACACTAGAAGATGTGTCTTTACCAGAACTACCTTTACTTGAAACTCTGAATCTATCTAACAATGTTCTAGATGATATAGACCTAAACTCATTTTCTAATCACTCACTGAAAGAGTTAGATTTGAGCAATAACTCCCTGCAATCTGTGGATTTGACAATGTTCGATGATATAACTACTCTAAATATATCTAATAATGAGTTTTCCAGTGTAGACCTACCAGATTTTGCTACTTTGCGTTCGGTAAATATAAACAATAACCAGATAAAAAACCTTGATGATATCAATGTTACATTTGGTACTGATGTAGATGGCAGTGCTTATACTAACAGAACTCTTTCGGTTAGTTTTAACAAAATCGAGGATATAAGCGAGCTGGGTGAATTTTACACAGATTGTGAAGCTGACTTTGTTACGCTAAGAGGTAACGAAATACTTGAAGTACAGTATATAGAAGAAGTTTACAAGGCTCTGGATGATGTTTCTAAAATACCATTATGGTCAGAAAGTGACGGATGGGCTTGGCTGATAAATGAGTCTTCGGCGAAAGACATTCTTTCCCTAGACCAACAAAAAGCTACCTTGTACACAGCTACAACTGAGAATATACCATTACCCCAATACATAACAAACACGCTTAATCCAGATAGCTTATTTTATATATCCAATGGCATTCCTCCTTTAGCAACAAATGGTACAATATCTGATGATTATACAACCTTTAGTATTACAGACCCTAATGAAGTTGCAACTATCCTTATAGGTGGCCAATTTATGGTTGGCAGCAATAGGATTACGATAGAGTTAGACCAGATATTTAACCCTGTAGAGCTTAGCAAAAGCCATACGGAACTCTCAAACCAAGATGTAACAGTCACAATAACAGCTGATGAGCCACTACAGAGCATTAGCGGTTGGGACTTATCTGCTGATGAAATGTCACTGACTAAGGTGTATACAGAGAACACCACCGAAGTTGTCACAGTATATGACAGGCTGGGCAACGACCAGCAAGTTACAGTTACAATAGATAATATTGATAAAGCAACCAATATACCGCAGGTGTCCTACAGCACAACCGAGCCAACAAACCAAAGTGTTATGGTTACTATAATCGCTGATGAAAAACTTCAGCCTGTTAGTGGTTGGAACTTATCTGCTGATGAAATGTCACTAACCAAGGAATATACTGCAAATATTACAGAGAACATCACTATCTATGACCTTTTTGGCAACGCGCAAACTCTTACAATCAGTATTACCAACATAGACACTGAAATGCCTGTGTTAAACACTGCATATAACCCTGTAACACCATCAAACGCAGCTGTAGAAGTAACAATAACAGCTGATGAAAAGCTACAGCCTGTTAGTGGTTGGGAGCTATCTGCTGATGAAATGTCACTAACCAAGGTGTACGCACACAACACAACCGAAGTTGTTACAGTGCTTGACAAAGCAGGCAATAGCCAACAAGTTACAGTTACAGTTACAGTGGACACTCTTAATGCGCTAAATGTATCTTACAGCACAACCCAGCCAACAAAACAAAGTGTTGTGGTTACCATAACTGGCGAGGAAAAACTACTGCAAATTAGCGGTTGGGAATTATCTTCTGATGAGCACTCGCTAACCAAGGAATATACCGCAAATACCACAGAAAACATTACAGTTTACGACATTTTGGGCAATACTCAAATTGTTATAATTAGCATTGAGAACATAGACACTGTAGCACCTACACTAGATGTTACATACGACCTTGCATCACCGTCCAACGCAACTATGGAGGTAACAATAACAGCTGATGAAAAAATACAGTCCGTTAGTGGTTGGGAGTTATCTGCTAATGAAATGTCACTAAGCAAGGTATATAGTCGCAACACAACCCAAAGAGTAACAGTGAGAGACCTAGCTGGTAACTCGCAGACAGCTAGTATAGTTGTTACAGGTATAGTATCAGATGGCACAAGCGACCCTGACCAAGATGACAGTAACACAGAAGAACTAGCACCTAATGATGTAAACTCAGGTAATATCAGTGACAGTATAGAGCAGTCGCTAGATGCACTGGATACGGATAATAGTGAAACTTTACCAGAGGGGACAACTGCTATTATAAACCCAACTACAGGCGAGCTAGAGGCTGTAAGCATAGATGTTGTAATAGCTGGCAGATTAACTGTACCAACTATGGAACAGCTAAGCGAAGCTTATGGTATATTCCTAACTACTAGGTTTGGTAACCTAGCACGTGATATAGAGGTTAGCCTAGAGGGTGGATTTGCATATACACCGGAGCTAAACAGACTGTACTATCCTTTTGAGTTTACTAATACCGCACCAAATTTCCAAACTGCTATAAAGAAACTGTCCGTTGATGAAGACGAAGCAGAAAGTTTCCACATAGGTGGTGTTAACTCTGTTGTTTTACCTACAAATACAACTTTTGTTTGTGAAACTGACTTCAAAAACGGCACAGTGGTTACTATCTACCGATACAACTCAACAACTGATACACTGGTAACAGTGGCTACTGCAACAGTAGAAAATGGCGAATTTATATTCTCTACAAAAACACTGGATGAGTTTATTATCGTAGCAAACTGAAATACTTTATAAAGTAATATAAGACTGTAGTATTGAGCAAAATTACTACAGTCTTATTTATAGTTTACATAGCTATACCAAAGAGGGGTGTACAATGAACAAGAATGATAAGATTAGATACTTGATTACCCTGGGCACTGTTATAATGCTCTGTCATGGTTTTTTGCAGATGCACTATTCTTCTGACACATTTGTGCTATGGGATTTGGGGTATATGAACTATCCACAGCAGTACTTTTTGCTTGATGGCAGGCTTATATCTGCAGCAGTTTGCTTTTTGGCTGGGCTACTGCAACTACCGCTCGAAGTATATATAATAGGTATGACTGCCATAGGCGTGGTGTTTGTGTCGCTTGCTGTTTTTACCACAAGCAACATATTAATTTCGATAATAAAGCCCGTCAATAATTTGAGCATTTGTTATATTACGGCTATCTCTTTTGTGCTTATATTAAACCAGTTTTCTCTGGAATTTTTACTGTTTCCAGAGTCGGCAGTTATGTGTTTTGGGCTGTATATGATAGTTGTTGCAGTAAAACTATCGCTGGGGTACTCCAAGTATAAGTATATAAAAATTGGTGCTGTTCTCCTTATTGCAACCATATCATATCAGGGACTACTGAATATCTTCCCGCTACTGCTACTTATAATGTATATAATAAAGCAGATTTCGCACAGTGACAGCAAAAAGTTTAGCTATAAAAAAGCCATAACTAATGTTGCTATTTTAGCAGTGGTTACCATAGCTGTGCTACTAATCTCTGTTGCAGTGGTAGAGATTGGCTTATATGTCCTTGATAGCAGTCAAGACAGGTCAAACCAACTGGCTACCGCAGAAGATTTTGCCAAAAGGGTGGAAACCATCATAGCCTATGTTGATGAAATATGGAACAAAACTATCAGCATGTTGCCACCATATCTCAACTATATTGTAATTTTGGTAAGCACAGTGTTTTTGCTATTCTTAAAAGCCAAGCCAAGAATAATAGCACAATACTTTTTTATAATAGCAGTCGCACTAATAATCTGCATTGCACCCATGTTCATCTACAACACTGGCCCTGTGGGACGTGTTAATGTACCGATAGCCATGGTTTGGGGTGCATCACTTGCAATTATATATGCGCAGTCCTGTATCTCTACAAAAAAGAGCATTAAAAACTGGGTGGAGTATTTTATAATAGCGTCTTTTATGCTGAACGGGGTATTTATTTTACTGAATATTGCAGAGCATAATGCTGCTAATAAAATTGATGAAAATATAGGAAAAACTATAAATTACAAGATAGAGAGCTACGAGGAGCAAACTGGCATAGCTGTCACCAAAATGGGGTATATATACGATAGCTCACCACAGCAATATGCAGTCGGTATACGTCCGCTAGGGTCATTGACCGAGCGTAAATTTGCTGTTCGCTGGAGTATATACGAAGCTATGAACTTTTATTGTGACAGAAAGTTTGAAAGAATTTTTGTAACCGACGTACTAGCTCAAAACTTTGATGTGTTTACTGAGGACCAGATATTTTTTGATGA
>CAYJFF010000140.1:0-6258 GCA_964369345.1 uncultured Oscillospiraceae bacterium | reverse complement strand
CTATAAAAAGAGATAGAAAAAAGGTCACTACCGTTGTTGTTGGTAGTGACCTTTTGCAATTAAGTTATTTCGCACTTTTGTACAGGTCTATGTACTTTTGAGCACTAGCTGTCCATGAGAAATCAGTCTTCATAGCAGACACAACAGCTGCACGCCAAGCACGTGGCTTTTTGTACAGAGTTAGTGCACGCTCGATAGCAAACAGCATATCATGTGCATTGTAAGTATTGAAGATAAAGCCATTGCCACCCTCTTCTGAATCCATATCGGTAACGCTGTCTTTTAGTCCACCTGTTTCGCGAACGATAGGCAGAGTGCCATATCTCATAGCAATCATCTGTGCAAGACCACAAGGCTCGCTCTTTGATGGCATTAGCAGTATGTCTGCACCAGCGTACATCTTGCGCGCAAGCTCTGGGTTGTAGCCCTTGTAGAACGCCACCTGAGTTGGGTTCTCTGCTGATACTTTCTCGAAATAATTCTCGTAAGCAGAGTCACCAGTACCCAAAATAGCAAACTGCACATCATTTGCAATAATAGAGTCAAAGATATACTTAACAAGGTCTAGGCCTTTCATGCCAACTAGACGGCTAACAATAACTATTAGTGGCTTTTTCTCGTCTACTTCTAGCCCTAACATCTCTTGTAGCTCTGCTTTATTAACATACTTATTCTTTGGCCTTGCAGCGCTGTATGTACTTGTGATAATTTTGTCTTTTGCTGGGTTGTACAGGGTAGTGTCTATACCGTTCAGTATACCACTTAGTTTGTACTGCTTATCCCACAATATTTTGTCTAGGCCATATGCATACCAGCTATCCAAAATTTCTTGAGCATAGCCTGGGCTTACGGTACTTATTAGGTCACTTTCTTCTATAGCACCTTTCATCATGTTCATGCAACCATCATACTCTACCTTTGATAGTGTATGTAGTGGCATACCTGCGATGTCTGTAGCAAGGCTCATACCATATTTGCCTTGATATGCTATGTTGTGGATAGTAAATATGGTTTTTACACTGCGTAGTTTTTCTACGTTACGGTAAAAGATGTTTAGGAACACAGGCACCATAGCTGTTTGCCAGTCGTTGCAGTGTATTATTTCTGGTGCGTAGTCTATGTGTGTTAGGGTTTCTAGTATAGCTTTTGAGAAGAAAACAAATCTCTCGCCATCATCAAAAAAGCCATATATGCCAGAACGTTTGAAATAGTATTCGTTGTCGATAAAGTAATATGTAACACCATTTTCCACAGCAGTAAATAGCCCGCAATACTGGTTGCGCCACGCAAGACCAACTGTAAAATTAGTTACAAATGTCATCTTCTCGCGTAGTTCTTCTTTTATGTCACCATATAGTGGCATAATAACTCTGCACTCTGCACCTGTTTCTTTGATAGCTGCAGGCAAAGACCCTGCTACGTCAGCCAGACCGCCCGATGCTATAAATGGCAGTGCTTCACTAGTCGCAAATAAAATATCCATTCTTTTTCATCCCCCTATTTTCTCTTTCAAACCCAGCGATATTAAACTTTTCTTCCCTTTGCTATATAAAACGGATAGTTCTTATCGCCTTTTAGCGTTTTTTCGTTATCTATTATAACGTTTTTATCTGTGATGATATTGTCAAGCACAGAGTTCTCGCCAACTTCTGTACCCTGCATTAGTATACAGTTGCTAACTTTTGCACCCTTAGCTATAGTAACACCACGGAATATAACGCTGTTTGTTACTTCACCCTCTATAATACAACCATCAGCTATAACACAGTTTAATGCTTTTGAGTTAAGACCATATTTAACAGGTACCTCGTCACGTACTTTTGTGGATATAGGACGCGCAGGGTCAAATAAATCTTTACGTGTTTCACGTTTTAGCAGTTCCATATTTGCTGTGTAGTATGTTTTTACGTCCTCTATGATAAGAGTAACGCCGTCAACTTTATAACAGCACACTTTGTGGTTGTCTTTTAGCATTTGTGGTAGCACTTCTGTAATTAGGTCATATTTGCTCTGTGACATAGCATACTCTATCTGCTCTAGTAGAATTTCTGTGTTCACAACGCACATATTAACATATTTGTGCTCGCCTGTATTAGCAGGTTTTGTGCCTACAAACAGGCCATTTTCGTCTATATCTATAGTTGGCAGTGTTTTACCCCTTGTTAGGCTACTGTTTTGGTATAGCAGTGTCATTGCAGCACCAGTGGAGATATGCTCGTGCACTGCTTTTTTATAGTCAATATTAGCAACTATATCACAGTCTGTTAGTACCACATATGGTTTTTTTGCAGACCTGATATAAGATGCGATACCGCTTAGAGCCTCTACATTGCCACGGTACATACCACTACCAGCAGTGGAGAATGGTGGCAATAGTGCCAGACCGCCACGTTTTCTTGCTAGGTCCCACTCTTTACCGGAGCCTACATGGTCCATAAGTGACTTGTAGTTACGTTTTGTTATAACACCAACTTGGTCTATGCCAGAGTTGATAAGATTTGATAGTGTGAAGTCTATCAGCCTATATCTAGCACCAAATGGAACAGACGCTGTTGTACGGTTTGTAGTCAAGTCTGTTATTTCCTCATCGTGCATATTGGAGAAAACTATACCCAAAATTCTATTCTCAACCATTTACAACTTCCCCCTCTGCTACATCTTTGCTAACCATTGCTTTTGCTAGCACTTTTGCATTTTTGCCTATTGTCGCTTTGCCTGCAACAACAGCCACACCCCAGTCATCTTCTAGCGATGCACAGTTCTCTGGTCTTTGGCCAACGCATGCGTTCTCGCCTACTACAACATTTTCTGCAACTATGGAGTAATGCACTTGTGCACCAGCTTTTATAACTGCACCAGGCATGATGATGGAGTCACGCACTACTGCGCCTTCTTCTACTGTTACACCTGCAAATAGCACGGAGAAGTCAACCTCGCCATCTATCTCACAGCCTTCAGCTACCATGGAGTGCTCTACTTTTGCTGTTTCGCCTACATAGTGCGGTGGCATAACGGGGTTACGAGCATAGATTTTCCATTTATCGTCATATAGCTCTAGTGGAACATTTGGGTCTAGCAAGTCCATATTAGCTTCCCAAAGGCTATTGATAGTACCAACATCTTTCCAGTAGCCTGTGAATGAATATGCAAACAGTTTTTCTTTTGCATCTAGCATAGCTGGGATAATATTTTTACCAAAGTCTTTAGAAGAGGTTGGATTGTTTTCATCACTAATTAGGTACTCACGTAGTTTTTCCCACTTGAATATGTACACGCCCATGGAAGCTAGGTTGCTCTTAGGGTTTGCTGGTTTTTCTTCAAACTCATACACACTTTTATCTTCGTTTACATTCATAATACCAAAACGAGAAGCTTCTTCTTTTGGCACTTCTAGCACAGCTATTGTGCAGTCAGCGTCGTTTTCTCTATGGAATGCAAGCATTTGTGTATAGTCCATTTTGTAGATATGGTCACCAGAAAGAATTAGCACATCCTCTGGGTCATATCTCTCTATAAAACCTATATTTTGGTAGATAGCATTCGCTGTACCTGTGTACCAGTCAGAGCCTGTGCTCTTTTGGTATGGGGGCAAAACAAATACACCGCCATCTATCCTATCTAGGTCCCATGGCTGGCCATTACCCAGATATTCATTTAGCGCAAGTGGTTGGTACTGTGTAAGAACGCCTACTGTATCAATACCAGAATTGACACAGTTAGATAGTGGGAAGTCTATAATCCTATACTTTCCACCAAAAGGTACAGCTGGCTTTGCAACATTTTCTGTTAATGAATAGAGCCTACTGCCTTGTCCGCCTGCTAGCAACATAGCAAGCCAATCTTTTTTCTTTGCCACTATTAATTCCCCCTCTTTCTAGAGCTATATATTATTTTGGTTAACCATTGATTACCTTTTTAGGGAACCCACATAAGTCCGAGTACGCGTTTACTCGACTGATTTTTTGCGGGATACCCTTGCTATAACTTTCTTTGCTTTGGTAGGAGTTTCTTTTTTTGCATCACCTTTGTGTCGCACTTCTAAATGTATTGTAGAAAATGGAGGAACATCTATCTTAAAGATTTTATTCCAGTAGCCACAGCCACCTTTTACCACCCTGTATGTAACTTCTTTTGTTGGTGTAGCACCACCATATACGTCCCAGTCCGAGTGCATGATAACTTTTGCACTTGTGCAGTTTTCTGGCATGCCCACAACATACTCGCTCCAGTACTCAGGTGAGAAATTGCTTATAACCGCTGTTTCGTTACCATCTTCGTCACGGCGTAGGTATGATATCACTGTCCTGCTGTTATCGTCAGCATTCAGCCATTTAAAACCATCCCAGCTGTGGTCTAGTTGCCATAGTGATGGTGTTTTTAGGTATAGGTGGTTTATATGTTTTACATATAATTTGTAGCTGTCGTGGCTTGGGTAATCTAGCAAGAACCAGTCTAGTGGACGCTCGTAGTCCCACTCTATAAACTGCCCCATCTCATAACCCATAAACATCAGCTTTTTCCCAGGAAATGCCATCATATTGCCAATAAATGCACGCCCAGCGCTAAATTTTTGCTCGTATGAGCCCCACATTTTGTTTAGCAGTGATGCTTTTCCGTGCACTACTTCATCGTGCGAAATAGGCAGGATAAAATTCTCATTAAACGCATACATAAGTGCAAATGTGAGCTTATCGTGGTTAAATGGGCGGTATACTGGGTCAAATTTTAGGTAAGCCAAGCTATCGTTCATCCAGCCCATATTCCACTTGAATGTAAAGCCAAGACCACCTAGATAGTCAGGCTGTGTTACCATTGGCCATGATGTAGACTCCTCTGCAATCATCATAACATCTGGGTGGTTGGACAGGATATTGCTGTTAAGGCGTTTTATAAGCGCTATAGCCTCTAGATTTTCCCTGCCACCGTGTATGTTTGGTGTCCACTCGCCATCTTCTCTGCAAAAATCCAGGAAAAGCATGGAGCTTACTGCATCTACTCGCAGTCCGTCTATATGGAATTTCTCTATCCAGAAATGTGCGCTGGATATAAGAAAGCTCTCTACCTCACATCTGCCATAGTCAAATGCGTGTGTGCCCCATGTTTTGTGCTCGCCTTTTTGTGGGTCGTCATATTCATAGCAACAACCACCGTCAAAGCGGTATAGTCCGTGTGCGTCTTTTGGGAAATGCGCTGGTACCCAGTCCATTATCACGCCGATATTGTTCTGGTGTAGGGTGTCTATCAAATACATAAAATCATCCGGTGTGCCATAGCGTGATGTTGGTGCAAAATATCCTGTAACTTGATATCCCCAACTGCCACCGAATGGGTGCTCTGTCACTGGTAAAAGCTCGATATGTGTGTATCCCATATCTAATATGTATGGTACAAGCTCCTCTGCTATCTTCCTATATGTATATGGTGTTCCGTCCTCGTTCATTCTCCATGAGTCCAGCGCCATTTCATATATATTGAGTGCACCATGCTGGTGATTGGTTTTTTTGCGTTTTTTCATCCATGCACTATCTGCCCATTTGTGGCCACCAAGCTTGTACAACACTGATGCTGTATTTGGCGATTTCTCGCAATAGTTTGCATATGGATCGGACTTATACAAGACTTCATCATTAGCACCAATAACACAGTATTTATACTGTTGATATTCAGCTATATTATGCAGTTCACCTTGCCATAATCCCTGGCTATTTACTCTATCCAAATAGTTTGCTGTGTTATCCCAGTTATTGAAATCTCCGACGACAGATATACTGCGTGCGTGCGGTGCCCACACCCTGAAAATAGCAGATGTTTTGCTAGTCCATGTAACACCCATAAGCTCATATGCTTTATAGTTAGTGCCTTGATGAAATAAATATATTGGCAATTCATCGCAACTTACAGATTTTCCCATTTGATGCACCTCCTTAATGTATATATCTTAACATTTTAATAAGTTTTTTTCAAGCAAAAAATTAAATTTTATAGAAAATTATGCATTTTTGGCGATAAGTATGTGTAAAAGCCATAATTTGACAGTATTTGTTTGGTTATTATGTATATATTTATTTTTCACTTTAGCACAATAAAAAAAGTTGCACAATAAAGCGCTAAAATTTTATGGATATTTGGTGATAAATTCGCTGTATTTTGTTAGTTTTGTTTCAAAATTTTATAGGCATTTCTTACAATTGGGCTATTCACAGACACAAATTAATACTACACTATAGCGCTGGTGAACTTTGTAGAAATTTAGTAGTT
>CAYJFF010000139.1:0-6266 GCA_964369345.1 uncultured Oscillospiraceae bacterium | reverse complement strand
CACAAAAAAGCCAGCAGACTGAAATCTACTGGCTTTTTTTACTTGTTGTGATGTCCGTCGTGCACACCCATAATATTAAACTCAACCCACTCTGCAATGTTTGTTGCGTGGTCGGCAATTCTCTCGAGATACTTTGCTATCATCATAACATCAAGTGCAACCTCGCTGTTTGCGCTGTCATTTTTAATAGCCATAATTATTTCCTCTTTAACAGTATTAAAAAGCTCATCGACAATATCATCATTCGAAATAACCTTGTTTGCAAGCTCTATGTCCCGCTCTACAAAAGCCTTTACTGCATCACGCACCATTTTTATGGTTTCGCCAGCCATTTTGGTGATGTGTGGCGCATTAATAGCCTCTTTTGCTATTGTGTGCTGTGTAAGTGTCGCAATATCAGACGCTTGGTCGCTTATACGCTCTATGTCTGTTATCATCTTAAGTGCAGATGATACAATTCTAAGGTCGCTAGCAACAGGTGACTGGTGCAGTAGCAAGCTGATACATAGTTTCTCGATATCGCTCTCCATATCATCTATTTCACGCTCTATCTCCACTACCCTGTCTATATTTTCTTCTTTTCTATCCAAAAAAGAAGTTATAGCCATCATTATAGCCTCTTCGCATAGCACGCCTGCGTCCATCAGTTTCTTCTTGAGCTCCTCTAGCTGAGCATTAAATTTCTCTCTCATATCACTTTTCTCCCATCATTATCCAAATCTACCTGAAATGTAGTCCTCTGTTTTTTGATTTTTTGGTGTAGAAAATAGTATATCTGTGTCATTCATTTCCATTACTTGCCCTAGCAAAAAGAACGCTGTCTTGTCAGAAATTCTTGTAGCTTGCTGCATATTATGGGTTACAATAACAATAGTATATTTTTCTTTTAGCTCCATAGCTAGGTCCTCTATCTTAGAGGTAGATATGGGGTCAAGTGCTGATGTTGGCTCATCCATTAGCAGTACATCTGGGTTTACTGCTAGCGCACGCGCAATACAAAGGCGCTGTTGCTGTCCACCGGACATACCCAGTGCAGACTTTTTCAGCCTATCCTTAGTTTCTTCCCATATAGCAGCGTCACGCAGGCTTTTTTCCACTATAACATCTAGCTCAGACTTGGACTTGATACCATGTGTGCGTGGGCCATATGCTATATTGTCATAAATGCTCATTGGGAATGGGTTTGGCTTTTGGAACACCATGCCCACACGCTTACGCAAGCTGTTTATATCCATTCCATTATCATATATATTCTCGCCATCTAGCAAAAATTCACCAGTTATTTTGCAACCCTCTATCAGGTCATTCATACGGTTCAGGCTCTTTAGCAGCGTGGATTTACCACAGCCAGACGGCCCTATAAATGCTGTTATCTCTTTTTCCTGTATACTAAGATTAATATCTTTTAGTGCCTGAAAATCGCCATAGAATAGGTTTGCGTTATTTATTTGAAACTTCATAAGTTTATTTTCCTTTCGTCAGCTTCTTAGCTAGAAATGTAGAGAACCAGTTCATAAGCATAATAACCAAAAGCACCACAGCAGATGTTGCGTATGCTTGTGGGAAGTGAATGCCCTCACTTGTTAGCATATAGATATGCACTGCAAGTGTACGTCCGCCACTGGTGAATGGGTTTATAGCCATATTGCTAGTAGTACCAGATGTGAATATAAGTGCCGCTGTTTCGCCTATTATACGGCCTATAGCAAGTATAATACCTGCCAGTATACCATTCATAGCAGATGGCAATATAATAACAAATATAGTGCGTAGCTTTGCCGCACCCAGACCAAAACTAGCCTCGCGGTAGCTATCAGGAACGGACTTTAGCGCCTCCTCTGTGGAGCGGATAATTAGCGGTAATATCATAATGGATATGGTAAGAATACCAACCCATACAGAAAGCTGAATACCAAGGAAAATAATAAAGAACAACCAGCCAAATAAGCCATATATTATGGACGGTATGCCCGATAGTGTTTCTGCTGTTATGCGAATAGCCTCCACTAGCTTGCTACCAGTGGGCGCATACTCTACTAGGTAAATAGCTGTGGAAATGCCCAGAAAAGATGATATTAGTATAGCAAAAAATATCATGATTAAGGTGTTTACTGTTGCAGGCACTAGGGAAACATTGTCCGAGTTATATTCTAGGTCGAACAAAGAAGGCAAGCCAGAAAAAGCCTTTCCAAGCTCATTTATAATCTCGGGAACACCCATTGCTAGTACATATATTATTATAAAAGCAACTGCGGAAAAAGTAATAATTGCCGCTGCGTGTACCAATATTTTAACAGAATTTATCTTTTTCATCAATACTTGCCTACCTTTCTTTTGATATAGGAGAAGCTAAGGTTGATAATCAAGATAAACACGAACAGTACCACGCCCGTTGCTATAAGAGCTTCCTCGTGCAAGTCGGCGGCGTATTTCATCTCCATTACTACGTTTGCTGTCAGTGTTTTTATACCGTCCAGTATATTTGTAGTAAAGCGTGACTGGTTACCAGCAACCATTATTACAGCCATTGTTTCGCCTATAGCACGGCCAACACCCAGTACTATAGATGCCATAATACCTGATTTTGCAGCTGGCAGAACAACCTTGAAAATACTTCTCTCATGTGTGGAGCCCAGCGCTCTTGCACCCTCGTAATAAAACTCGGGCACTGCTCTTATTGCGCTCTCGCTAAGGTTAATGATAGTAGGTAAAATCATTATACCCAGTAGTATAGATGCTGTAAGTATGGACTGGCCATCTGTTGCAAATATGCTCTCTACATATGGGTTGCCGTTTGGTCTGTATAGTGTTCTTGCAAAAAGCCCGTATGGGTCGCCTGTTGCTGGGTCTGTTGTCCATATTTCTAGTTGCTCAAAGAATTTGTCTATAAATGGAACAAGCACCACCATACCAAAAAAGCCGTATATAATGGATGGTATGCCCGCCATTAGCTCTATAGCAGGTTTTAGTATTTTATATATTTTCTTGGGGCAGTATTTTGTTATGTAAATAGCTGTTAGCACACCTATAGGCACACCTATAACAACCGCACCAACAGTAATATACACACTACCGGCAATCATTGGGAAAATACCAAACTCTGGGTTAGTTTCTCTGCTTGGGTACCAGTTCATACCAAAGATAAAGTCAAAAAGACCTATCTCGAACATTGCAGGTACGCCACGTATAAACAGGAATAAACATATTACCAGTGCACAGAGAATAGATATAGACGCAACTATAAGGAAAAATATCTCGAATATTCTTTCCCTACCTTTTTCTTTAAGCATACTTCCTCCAAACCACAGCTATAGAGATGACCAAACAGTCATCTCTACAACCAAGATATCATTATTTTGTGTCAATTATGCAATTTCTTCAAAGTCTACGATATTGCCAAGGTATATATCTTTGATTTGGTCAATTGCTAGACCTTCCATTGTGTTTGTGTTATTTACAACTACTGCAATACCGTCCATTGCTAGTACATATCCATCAAGAACTTCTTTCTCGCTGTCTTTCATATCACGAGATGCCATACCGATGTTGAATGCACCTGTTTCAGCGCCGTCCATACCAGCAGATGAGCCAACGCTCTCTAGGTTGATAGTTGCGTTAGGGTTGTGTACTTTGTATGCCTCTATTAGTTTTTCCATTAGTGGAGATACAGAAGTAGAGCCGCCCACTGTTATTGTGCCTGTTGGTTGTGTTGATGCAAAGTCTGCTGTTGTTACCTCTACAGGTACAAAGCCTTCTTCCGCTGCTATATCCTGTGCCTCTTGTGTAAAGCAGAATGCAAGTAGCTCTGTTGTTACAGGGTCAAGAGTTGCACCTTTTGGTGTTGCAATGTTAAAAGGACGAGCTACTTTGTATGTGCCGTCTAGGATAGTTTCTACAGATGGTAGCACACCGTCAACTGCGATAGCTTTTACTGTGTCATTTAGTGAGCCTAGTGAGATATAACCCATAGCCTGTGCATCTTCGGATACAGCTGTCATAACTTTACCTGTACCGTCCATTGCTACTGCGTCTACGCTCGTTGCGTCGTTGCCGTCAGCATCTACCACGCCAACAATCTCTACAAATGCGCCACGTGTGCCTGAGCCGTCCTCACGTGTGATAACTGTGATAGCACCTGTTGCACCTGCTGGTGTTGATGGAGCTGTGCTAGAGCTGCTTGGTGCTGTGCTGCTTGGTGTTGATGGAGCTGCGCTAGAGCTACTTGGTGTTGCTGTGTCACAACCTGCTAGAGATGCTACTGCAAGGAACGCTGCTACTGCAACTGATATAAATTTTTTCATTTTCATTTCTCCTAATCCTATTTTCCACGCTTTAATTTCGTTCTTTTCTCGTGGACTACATGCATTAGTATATTATTACTTGGTAAAATCAAATAGCGTGTATATGTAAAAAGTATGTAAAGACGGCTGACTTTTTACACAAAGATAAAATCAATTTTAGTTTTAATTGTACAGCAATAAGTAACATTATTTGATTAAACAACGAACAAATTGTAATATATTAACATTTTATTAAAAACTACGCGTAAAAACTGTTAAACATTGTGCAAGTTTTATTTGACGAAACCAGCAAAATATAAGATAATATCAATGTTATACTATTTGATAACATAAATCAAAATGAATGGAGATTAATAATGGACGCAATAACCAGCTCTATGAAAGAGGTTTTCGGCGCTCTAATTGATATGAGTGGTGCAGAAATCCTACGCATGCTTGCAATGTGGTGCATAGGCGCTATCCTCATCTATCTTGCTATTAAAAAAGAGATGGAGCCAACACTACTACTACCAATGGGCTTTGGCGCGATACTTGTAAACTTGCCAATGTCTGGTGCTATTACACAGATAACCAGCCACGGTACGGAGGAAGGCCCGCTATCTGTACTTTTTGATGCAGGTATAGCAAACGAGCTTTTCCCACTACTACTATTTATAGGTATCGGTGCTATGATTGACTTTGGACCGCTACTATCAAACCCTAAACTACTGCTTTTTGGTGCGGCTGCACAGTTTGGTATTTTTGTTACACTAATACTAACAAGCTCTGTAAACCTTGTCTTGCCAGAAACATTTAGCATACAAGATGCTGCTGCTATCAGTATTATAGGTGCGGCAGACGGCCCTTCTACCATATTTGCAGGCACATACTATGGTACTAGCTACCTTGGTGCTATCATCGTTGCTGCATATAGCTATATGGCTCTTGTACCAATTATCCAGCCACCAGTTATACGCATGGTTACAACAAAAAAAGAGCGTATGATAAGAATGCCATACACACAAAAACAAATCAGCAAGACAGTACGTATACTTTTCCCAATAGTGGTTACTGTTATAGCAGGTATTGTTGCACCACGTAGTGTGGCACTTGTTGGTTTCCTAATGTTTGGTAACCTTATCCGTGAGTGTGGTGTGCTTGGTAGCCTTTCTGAGACTGCACAAAACGCACTTGCAAACCTTGTTACTATAGTTCTTGGTATCACTGTTGCGACAAAAATGCAGGCAGAGGCTTTCCTAACTTGGCAGACACTACTTATCATGGGTCTTGGCCTTGTGGCGTTTGTTTTTGACACAATAGGCGGTGTATTGTTTGCTAAGTTCCTAAACTTGTTTAGCAAGCAAAAAATCAACCCAATGATAGGCGCGTGTGGTATATCTGCTTTCCCTATGAGTAGCCGTGTGGTACACAAAATGGGACTAAAAGAAGACCCACAGAATTTCTTGCTAATGCACGCTGCTGGCGTAAATGTTGGCGGACAGATAGCAAGTGTTATCGCTACTGGTCTTATCATAGCACTTATACCAAAATAACAAACATTACAGGAGGATTGACATGGAACAGATTTCACAGGCAGTTAGCGTAATGGGCATGGGAATGGTCGGCATTTTCTTCGTAATGGGTGCCATCAGCCTTGCAATATACATGCTAAACAAATTCTTTAAATAAACCCACATCTACAGCCTCTGAACAGAGGCTGCTTTTTTACCCCTTTTGGGGGACACTCTCTCCTATGTGTACAGAATGCCGCTGTAGGTACTCCACCACCCACAGTCGGGCAGCCCCGACAGGCGCTCCACCGCCCACAGTAAACTAGATGAATAAATTCTGTTTTGGTGGTGGGTTAAACTATAAATTAAATTAAAAACTGTGGTTAGTATGTATGCCTATAACTAGCTTGTACAGGGAAAAAGTCTGTACTGATTTTCTCATACTTTTCAGTCGAGAAAAGTATGCAAACTCGAT
>CAYJFF010000138.1:0-6398 GCA_964369345.1 uncultured Oscillospiraceae bacterium | reverse complement strand
TTTCGTTTTCTGAGGAAAACGATGTAAGGCTTTGCCCTACATACCCACAATTTTTTGAAAAAAATTGAGTAAAATTTTTGGGTGACTTCGTCAAATATAAATAAAAGCCGTGCAAGAAATGTTTGTTCTTACAGTGTAAAGTCAGTTGCGCTTTTATGTGCATATCCTGCGTTTTGGTAGTTGGTATCAGCATTGGGGCCAAAATTAAGCTCACCACGACGTTTCCTCATATACTCTATAACAGGGGCATACTCTGGGTCGTTCATATAATTAATAGTTTCTTGTGGGTTAGCTTTTAGGTCGAACAAAACCTCGTCCAGTTCCTCACCATAGTACTGGTACTTGTAGTCGTTGTGTTTTATCATAAGCTGATAACCTTTGTTCTGGCTGATAGTTTCATTGAACCAGTTATCTTCGCTACCGTCCATTAGTTTTACCATGCTACGACTATCTAGGTCATCTGGTACTGGGATATCGCAAAGGTCGCAGAGTGTCGCATACAAATCACAGAGATTGACATTCTCGCCCACATGTGCTGGCTTGTATTTTTGTGGGAAACGCACAACCAGTGGTACGCGCGCACTGGACTCATAAAACACGTGCTTTGCCCATACACCATGCTCGCCAAGCATCTCGCCATGGTCGGCAGTTAGTACTATTATCCACTCGTCCAAATCCTGACCTGCCTCGCGTAGTTTATCAAGAACTTGCCCCATAAAATTATCTACAGTTTCTGTCATAGAATAGTACGCAGCAGTGGTGCGCTGTACATCACGCAGTTTAACATCTTTATCTATTTCTAGGTGCTTGTAGTCTAGGTAGGAGTGCCCCAGTAGCTCTTGCTCTTTCCCGTAGAGTGCTACTCGGTTAAGGTAGTACTTAAACAAATCTTCCTTACAGTAATATGGGTAGTGTGGCAGTACAAAGCTGACTTTTAGCAGTAGTGGCTGGTTGGGCTGGTTTTTATCATAGTATGGTGACTGGAAAACATCTTCTATTATGTCTATTGCACCCTGTAATGTGTACTCGTCGTTCTTTGTGTTTTGTGCATCTCCCACACCGGCACGCATTATCTCTTTTGCTAGTCCCCAGCGCATTATGTTTTTGTCAACCTTAACATCTGCCAGTGCCTGCTTGTCTATATTCTCCACAAAGCTCTCTGCTACGCTCATATCTCTGCCTATACGTTGCATCCAGCCTTGCATTTGGTCTACTCCTTTATGGTGGAGCTTGCCACAGCAAACTGTCTTGTACGCATTCTCAGAAAAACTCCTAGCAAATGTACGGTAAAAAGGCGTAAGGTCATCATCAAACAGCTCACAACCACAGGTTCTTGGTAGTTTGCCACTCATTAAGCACTGTCGCCCTGGTACACATATGGGAGATGGTGTATATGCATTATCAAACACCACACCGTCTTTTGCTATCCAGTCCATAGTTGGTGTACGCACTACAGTATTCCCAGCATAGCCCATCATGTCTGGACGAAGTTGGTCCGCCATCAAAAAGAGTATGTTTGGCTTTTTTTTCATTGATCTACTCCTTATTATATGACATAGTCATTTTTTCATCTTTCATCACAAACTGTAGCACCTTGCCGTCTATATCACAGGTAACAGTAACTGCTTTGTCGCTCAAAGCCACTTCTGTTATCTCTACCACAGGCATGCTTTCGTTTGCTCTTGTGGGGTATAGCAGTGTAGCAAATGCCATATCTTTGCAGTTTGCTGTGTTCTCGTAATGGAACTGTGCCACAGTAGAGCGTCTAAAACTATCGTTTTTGTCGGACACCATACCATCTGACAGATAAATTTCGTTATGATGTGTTTTGATAACAACAGCATTTTCGTTACTATCAGCAAGCACAGGTGGTGCTTCTACTCTGTTCCTCTTTGATGTTATGTATATGTTAGCCTCATTGCTATCAGCTGTAAAAATAGCGTTGCCCTTGCGTGTGACACAGGTGTTGTCTAGGTGGTAGTTAAGGTCAATGAAATCACCACTATCTACATTCTCTACTAGGTCTATCACTATAGCAAACTCACTCTGTGCAATTGCTACTGCTCTTGTGTGTAGTGTGGGCTGATAGTTATAGTGTTTTGCCACTGACCATATAAATTCATCTGCAAAATCCACAGACATTATATCGCCTTTTTCTTGCTTGCCATATTCCCACGATGCTATATATTCCCATGGGTCATTTCCATTCACTGTGAGTGTGTTGTGCCACTTTGCACTTTTTAGGTTCTGGCGAGCCTCGCAGTTTTTATATGTGTATTTACCAGGGTCCACCACCAACGGCTTGCCATATGCAGAGAAATCAAATGCACAGGGGTCTATGTGTGCGTGGTTGTTCTGTACTGGTGTTCTGCACGCAAACATAAGGCAGAGTGCATCTCTTGACCAGTTTGTTCTCATATAAACATGGCTAAGCTCTTTGTCCCACATAGATGCAGGGAGAGCAGGTTCTTGTGCGCTGTCCTGTAGTGCAAGTATTTGCTTGCAGAACGCCTCTTTGTCCTCCATTTTCCACACATGCTTGATAGACTCGTTAAGAATACTTTCGTATGAGTAGAAGTGCCTAGCAGCACTAAGCCACTGTGGGTCGTGGTTGCCCATATACGAGTACATAGCCGCTGCTGTTAGGCTACCCGGTGCTGTAGATGTATCGCCCCATGGGAAATTTGTACCGTTTGGTCTGGTGTAATACACGGACTGGCGTGCCATTTTATCAAATGTTGTTAGGTATTTATTTGATAAATCGAAGCCATATTTACGGCTATATACTATTGCAGTTGCAAACCAGAAGATGCACCCACCGTGGTATGATGGACAGCCCTCAATCTGAGCACCGCTCTCTAGCACCTGTGCTCGGATAGAACGCTCAAAATCTCTTATACCTTGAAGTTTCCATTCTTCTGCCATTTTTAGCTGTGGAAAACTACAAGCTACAGATAGCAGCCCTAGATTTTCCATAAGAAAATGGTTGTGGTCTGCCAGTGGCCACGCAGCAGGGGAAATAACAGCAACAACCTCGCAGTGCTCGTACAAAGAATATAGTATCTCGTCAAAAACTTCTACAGTAAATGCCTTGGAACACACAAGACCTTCTAGCACAGGTAACCACACCTTGTATGGGCGAATACCACATTCTAGCACACGCCATTCTTTTGCCAGTGGGCTGTTGTATGTACCTACTTCTAGCTCGCCAGTTTCGCTATATATGGGTGGGCGAGGGCAGTTGCGTATCCAGTCCAGCATCTCGGACAGTATCTTTTCTGCATAGGACTCGTCCTTTGTTATATGATAAGCGTTGAGCATGGGTAGCCAGTGCAGCATTCTGCTAATTTGGAAAACATATTCATTGTTCTGGAAAGGGTTATCGTGCCATAGAGGTGGGTTGCCTATAAAGCGCTTTTCCGAGCAACCAGGGAGTGTCCATATACCAGCCTTAGCCTCGTCAGCTAGGGCAACTGTTTTTTCTGTAAAATTTGGTAGTAGGGAGGCTATGGTTTGTGCTTCCTCCATGGGGTTTGGGTATGTTTTGCATTGAGATATGAATTCTTCATAGACCTGTGCAACGGTGACGCCATTTTTTAAAATCTCTGAACTTTTCATAGAATACCTCTCCTTATTACTTTGCTATATAGCAGTTTTGTTAAATAGAGTATATTATATTAGAGGTTTTTACGCAATAAAACTATTATGCAAAAATGTTATTGTTATTATTTATATATGCTTTTTGCAATTTATAGTGGTGTTGTGAATTCAAAAAAGATGTATTTTAGTTGTATTAATGGTATTTTATATAACAAAACAAATATGCCTAGCAAGCTTTGTTATGCAAGCTGTATAATCTGTGCACGTTCTTATGTTTAACTGCAACAAAATAATCGCCTAATCAAAAAAAAGGTATTTTGCATTAAAGTCTACATTGTGAAATGCAGTGTAATGTGATAAAATTTTATGTAAATAAAACGATTATTGGAGGGCGATACAACTATGAAAGAAAAGCAACGGTTTATTAAAACGTGGATAATATCGGGCACTAAAATTGATGATTTTCATATTGAGCAGAACGACAAAAATCAGATTAAATTTGAGCAACACATGAGAAAAATGGGTGTGACATCTATAATGGATAGTCTGCCTAGCGATATAAAACTGGGTGGAAGTGCATTAGAGGGCTCTCCTTGGAGATACCACAACAACCGTACAGACTGGTTTGTAAGCCTTGAGTCTACATCTGCTACACCAAAAAAGATAGAGGCACTTGCGTTTTCACAGCTATATGCAGAGGAAAGCTTGACTTGCGAGGTGAATATGTGGAGCTTTCCCACACTTGCACTATGGGTGAATGGTGAGCTAGTGGGCGAGATACAAAAGCCAGCGTACAAGCCAATGCAAAAAAATAACCTGTCTATCAAGCTAAAAAAAGGCTATAACGATATATTTGTGCAAATGCAGAATATTGGTATGCGTGATAGCAGGAATATATTTGGTATAGAGATTGTAAGTGGCTGTGAGAAGGTGAAAAATGAGCTAGAAGCCAAATATGGCATAGAAAAATATATAGTAGCAGAAAAGTTCCTAGAGTGCACAGTGCTAGAGAATAATAAGATTGTTATGCCCTCTGCACCAATGTACCCAACAACTCTAGTTACAGAAAGCGGGAGAATAGAGCTTGCAGATAGCTCTTTCGCACTACAGCAAGATGTTATTAACTTTAGCATTGAGGTAGATGTAGAGGGGCTTGTTATTAGCAAAAAATTTAGCATAATATCACCACAGAGCTACAAGACTATGCAGTTTGATAGTCCAGAGCAACATTTTGGCTCTGCTATGGACGCAATTGTTGCTAGCCGAGCACAAAGACGTGGTTCTGGCTCTTACTTTGCTGTGTTCAATGTGCTAGCACGCTATGCAAGGGGAAAGAACACAGAAGAAGATATAGGTCTACTAATAAACGACCTAGAGCTTATAGATGAGCATATTGATTGCTCCGACTTTTTGCTTACAGGGTTGATACGACTAATAAATAACTATGATATGCCAGAAATATTCCTCACAAAACTGCATGAAGTAGCACTGAGATATCGCTACTGGATGGATGAGGCTGGCTGTGATGGTATGTGTTTTTGGAGCGAAAACCATGCGCTTATGTTCCATTCTGCACAGATGTTCCTAGGTGAGCGCTATGCAGAGGAAACCTTTGTACAGAGTGGCAGAACTGGCAAGGAACAAGCAGAGATAGGCAGAGATAGGTGCCTACAGTGGCTGGAGTCTGCACTAGAAGAAGGCTTTGAGGAATTCAACAGTGCCACATATACAGCAGTGACAATATCAGCACTACTAAACTTGGTAGACTACGCAGATGAAACTTTGTCAGAGAAAGCGACAGCAGTACTGAACAAAATATTCGAGTGCCTGTATCTGCATATCTTCGACAACGCTGTTATCACCCCACAGGGCAGAGTTTATGGTGATGTTATAGCGCCTGCTACCCAGAAACTACAGGATTTTATAGCTATGGTTGACTACCGTTTCCCAATTACATACAAGGACAAACCGTCGTTTAATATGTGGCTGGCGTGCTTTGCCACTACTAGCTACAAGATGCCCACACACCTAGCAGGCACTAACAAAGAGGATATATCCACAAGCTATATCTCGGAATATGCAGAGATAAACCTACACCGCACTAGCTCCAATATGCTTACCTCGGTTTCATCTCCTCGTGAGAATTTTGTGTATGATGGTTATGATATCAGCGACCCAGACAAGCGTTCGTGGACCAAGGATATGAATATGCGTTTCCACGGTAGAACCTGTTTTGAGCCTGGTGTATATGGCTACCAACAACATCTGTGGTATGCAGCCTTAGATAAGCTCTGTGTTACATTTGTAAACCACCCAGGTACACCGTCATACTCGGCAGCTATGCGCCCTGGTTACTGGTATGGTAATGGCATTATGCCAGCTATAAAACAAGTGGGCAACCAGCTACTTACAGTCTTTTCTATAGACGATACACACCCAATACACTTTACACATACTTTCTGGCCAGAGAGCTTGTTTGATAAGTGTACACAAGATGGACACTGGCTATTTGGTAGCAAGAAAGATGGCTACATGGCGCTATGGTGCAGTGGCACACAGGAAAAAGTCCACGATGTACTACAAAACTGTGAGTATAGGTGCTATGGTAGCAACACGGCATACTATTGCGTGTTATCGGACAAAAAACAGCACGCAAATTTTGCAGATTTTATAGCACACTGCAAGGCTACAGAGATATCATTCTGCGAGAGTGCACGTAGCCTAACTGCTGGTGAAAACAAGCTAGTGTTTGAAAAACGCTTAGACGACACTCAGTATATATAAAAAGCTATGAGCCT
>CAYJFF010000137.1:0-6402 GCA_964369345.1 uncultured Oscillospiraceae bacterium | reverse complement strand
CTGTGGATATTCTTCTATGCACGTGGCAAGAAATTTCTTGGTGAAATAGAGCTACACAATATAACACCACAGAGCATAGCTCCCATTGTACTAATGGGACTGTGTATGAACTTTGTAGTTGGTATAGGCGTAGCGATGATGCCGATACCAGAATCAATAGTACAGCAACACGTGGAGCAAACAGCGCAGATTGTTGATAACGACCTGTGGTTTACGGTGCTCTCTGCTGTTATACTGATACCGATAGTAGAGGAAGTAATATTCCGTGGGCTGATGTATACTAGGCTTAAAAGGGGCATGCCAATAATACTGGCAAATATAATATCCTCGCTACTTTTTGGGCTGATACATGGTACACTGATAGGCATAACATACGCAACACTGCTAGGTGTGGTACTGTGTTATGTGTTTGAAAAATCACGCTCTCTACTTTCTTGTATCATAATACACGCAGCGTTTAACTTAGTAGGCACGTTGATAGGCTACCTACCACAGATGAGCGATATGGCATATGTCACTATGCTGGTTCTGGCTATCTTTGGTAGCATAGGCTGTTTCTTGTGGGTGATAGCACTGGATAAAGCTGGGAAAATGGCTTTGCCACAGCTACAGCAACGCTATCAGCCACCATACCCACCACAGGGCTGATAATACGCAAAAACAATATATTTACAACAAAAAAAGACAGCTAGTAGTCATCTTGATTTCTAGTTGTCTTTTTATAATGTTTTTCTTTAGTCAATAGTGTTGCAGAGGTGGGTTGATATTGTACTTATTGCACAAAATTACTAGCGAAACGATACTTATTTTATGTTTATCGCTGTAATTCTATTGACAAAATAGGTAGTGTATGATATTATTAAGTCACAGAAAAGGAAAGGGAGTGATGGCAATGTACAGTGAAGGTAGCGAACCACTTAAGTTAATATGTATGTTGGGCGGTTATTACAACCATCTAGGAGATTCTCCAATCAAACCCTTGATTTCCAACATATAGACTTAAGTTGTTTGCATTTGGTAATTGACAGGTTGGAACAAAGCAGAAGCCGATTGATATATCCTAAACTTGGCGTGGTAGAGTACGGGCACATAGCAAGCGAGAAATTTGTAACCTTGCAATAGCGATACAAAGTCCCGTGGATATTTGCAAAGAAAATGCTTATTAGCCAAGATTATAGAGAAACACATATTTAGTAAAATATGGGTATATTGATAAGTGATTTGGTAATATCATTATGTGTTAAAAAACGGCAGACCAAAAATTTTGCAATAAGGTGAAAATTAGGTCGATGCAAAGATTGATCGTAAGCGAGTGATATTTTACAAAATAATTCACTATATAAAATCTGGTTACAAGAGGCACCAAGGCTACATCAAGCCACTATACTAAGGGTAGTTTCCTAAAAAGCTCTAGCAAATACATAAAACTACACAAAGAGCAAGATACCTAGTTTCTTAAAAACCCGAAGTTTTCGTGGGTGCAAAAGTGTAAAGTAACAAGTGATTATTTGTAGATACGTCGTTATTCAACAAGGATGCTTTAGCGATAAACTTGCCTATAGCAACTTGCAAAAAATATACGAACATTCCTAGAATACATAGAAACACCAAGAATAATTATGGCAAGGCTAAAAATTCAAACATGCTGTTGTTAGTTTAAGGTTTCTTGATCAGTCTCGATAGCAAAGTATTATGTTGCAAAATATAGAGAGCAAATACATTGAAACACATACAAAACAGAGCGTCACTAAGTATGCGGATGTTTCACAAAAAATCCTACACAGTTTTGGTGTGGGTGGCGGAATGAACAGCAAGGGTTTAATCACAATATTTATAATAGCTGTTAGGAAGATTTACAAAGTGGAACTAAAATAAACAGCGTAGCAAAGACTATTAGCAAATATACTAGCAAAATGTGGTTAAATGTTCATTGTACCATAATAGGGGTCTTTCCTAGATGTATAATCAGGTTGTATATACACCTAAAGAATGTGTATGCGATGTACGGTTTGATAACTTAACAACGAAAAATTAATATAAAACTACACTTGCCATTCTTATTTTTATAGAAATAATAATGGCAAGTGTTTTCTATATATTTCCCAATATCACATAATACCAGACGTGCAAACATAAATATAAACTGTGATATGGGGATAAATTTTGTAGAATTTGTTATTTACAAGAGTGAGATATCTTTGTATAATTAAAATAAGCCTTTTGCACAGTAATGCGTTGTACCGATAAACTGTGAAAGAGCAAATATTTTTTAATTTAAACAAGGAGGTTTTTATTAATGGCAAGAGTTTATAATTTTTCGGCAGGCCCTTCTCAAATGCCAGAAGAAGTGCTAAAAAAAGCGGCAAGTGAATTGGTGGAGTATGCGTCATCAGGACAGTCTGTAATGGAGATGAGCCATCGCTCGAAAGACTATGAAGCAATTATAGCTAAGTGCGAAGCTAACCTCCGTGAACTTATGAATATTCCAGATAACTACAAAGTGTTGTTCCTACAGGGTGGCGCATCTTTGCAGTTCTCTATGATACCACTAAACTTGATGAAAACTGGCAATATGGACTATGTAAACACTGGTATGTGGGCAAAAAAAGCAATAGCAGAGGCAAAAAAACTGGGCAATGTAAATGTGGTAGCTACAAGTGAAGATAAAACTTTTAGCTATATCCCAAAAATACCAGCAGATAAACTTAACCCAGATGCAGACTATTTCTATGTTTGCTATAACAATACAATATTCGGTACTGTGTTTTCCGACCTGCCAGATACAGGCAATGTGCCAGTAGTTGCAGATTTTTCATCTTGCATACTTAGCGCGCCTGTAGATGTTAGCAAGTTTGGCATTATATTTGCCGGTGCACAGAAAAACTTTGGCCCTGCTGGTGTAACAGTTGTTATTATCCGTGAGGACCTGATAGGCAATGTAAAAGATGGTACACCAACTATGCTAGACTACGCTACCCACAGCGATAACGGCTCTATGTTTAATACACCACCTACATATAATATTTATATGTGTGGGCTAGTGCTAGAGTGGCTGAAAGAAAATGGTGGCATAGATGCAATGTATGAGAAAAACCTAGCAAAAGCAAAAGTTTTGTATGATTTCCTTGATAATTCCAAGCTGTTTAAAGGCACAGTGGAAAAAGATAGCCGTTCGCTAATGAATGTACCATTTGTGACAGGCGATAGCGACCTAGACGCAAAATTTGTAAAAGAAGCAACAGCAGCAGGTTTTGTAAACCTAAAAGGCCACCGCTCTGTTGGTGGTATGCGTGCATCTATTTACAATGCTATGCCACTAGAGGGCGTAGAAAAGCTAGTAGAGCTTATGGCAGATTTTGAAACTAAAAACAGCTAATATCAGGAGGAGTACAGAATATGTATAATATTTTTCAGCTTAATAAAATAAGCCCGATAGGCACAGATATTTTCGATAAACAGAGCTATAATATGGTAGAGGATATGGCAAATGCAGATGGTGTCTTGGTAAGGTCTGCGGCTATGCATGATATGGAACTGCCACCACAGCTAAAAGCTATTGCACGTGCAGGCGCAGGTGTGAATAATATTCCACTGGATAAATGCACAAATGAGGGTGTTGTGGTTTTCAACACACCAGGTGCCAATGCTAATGGCGTAAAAGAAATAACAATGCTAGCACTACTGATGTCTAGCAGGAAGATAGCACCAGCTATAGACTGGGCAAAGACCCTAAAAGGCGAGGGTGACAAAGTGCCAGCGCTTGTAGAAAAGGGCAAGTCATCATTTGCAGGGCCAGAGATAATGGGCAAAAAGCTGGGTATACTGGGTCTTGGTGCTATTGGTATAATGGTTGCAAACATGGCTATAGCTATGGGCATGGAAGTATACGGTTACGACCCTTATATATCTGTAGAGGGCGCATGGCAGCTATCCCGTGAGGTAAAATATGCTGCTACACTTGCCGAGATATACAAAGAGTGCGACTATATCTCCCTGCACCTACCACTACTACCAGCAACTAAGGGCATGATAGATAACGAGGCTATTGCACTAATGAAACCAGGCGTGCGCATTATAAATATTGCACGTGGCGAGCTCGTTGACGATGATGCTATTATAGAAGCAACAAAGAGCGGTAAAGTGCATACATATGTTACAGACTTCCCAAATGAGAAAATGCTTGACAAAGAGGGTATCCTTGCTATACCACATCTTGGTGCATCTACGCCTGAGTCCGAGGATAACTGCGCTGTAATGGCAGTACGCCAAATGATGGATTTCCTAGAGAATGGCAACGTGAAAAACTCTGTGAACTATCCTGATAACGCAAGCCCACGTACAACAGCATGGCGTATATGTGTAATGCACAAGAATATCCCAGCGATGATTTCTAGCATTACAAACGCTATTTCTTCTGCATCACTGAATATAGAAACACTTAGCAACAAGAGCAAAAAAGATGTTGCATACACTATACTAGATGTGGATACAGCAGTGCCAGACAGTGTGGCAGATAGCCTGAACAGCATTGAAGGTGTAATAAAAGTAAATATTTACAGATAATTTCATCAAATTACAAGAGCTATGGCTGGTGTGTGAACTCACATCGAACCATGGCTCTTTTTGCGTATATTTGCAGAAATACAGGTTATCCTTTTAGTATATAAATGTAAATGAGGTGGAAAAGCAGTGAATATTTCACGCAAGGAATACAGCAAGATGACAAACAAGGTGAGCAAGCCGACCAAGAGCTATATAAACGTGCCAGTAGCGTTTGTTGTTGGTGGGCTGATATGCACACTGGGTGAGGGACTGATACATCTGTATATTTGGCTAGGGTATGATATGCCAGTAGCCTCTGCACTTGCATCTGCTACATTGATTTTTTTGTCCGTACTAATGACGGGATTTACCATATACGAGAAAATAGCTAAGCACGCAGGTGCAGGCACCTTAGTACCTATAACAGGCTTTGCAAATGCTATGTCCAGCGCTGCTATAGAGTTCCGCTCAGAGGGTCTTATTATGGGTATTGGTGGCAAGCTGTTCGCCATAGTTGGCCCTGTTATAACATACGGCTTATCTGCGGCTATAATATATGGGATAATATATTATCTGTGGGGGAGTGTGTTTGTATGAGAAAAGGTGAAAACAGCATTTTTCTGGAGAACACCCCGTCTATACTGGCGTGGGTGGCAGTGGGTGGCTCGAAAGAGGGTGAGGGGCCACTTGGTGAGAGCTTTGATTACCTAGATAGTGATGGATACTTTGGCGAAAAGACATGGGAGCTTGCCGAGAGTAGAATGCAACAGACTGCTATCAAGATATTGCTTACCAAAGCTGGCATCGCAGCAAAGGATATACAGGTAGCGTTTGCTGGCGACTTGGTCAATCAGTGTACATCATCATCGTATTCTGTGAGAGATTTCAAGATACCATTTCTGGGGCTGTATGGTGCCTGCTCCACCATGGCAGAGAGCTTGTTGATGTCTGCGTTGTTTGTGGACGCTAGCTTTGCAAATACAGCACTAGCTATAACTTCATCTCATTTTTGCACAGCAGAGCGACAGTTTCGCTTTCCGCTAGAGTACGGTAGTCAGCGTGCGCCATCTGCACAGTGGACAGCGACTGCCTGTGGTGCGGTATTGTTAGGCGATAGGGACAAGCCACCATATATACGGGCAGTGACTATAGGCACTATACAGGATTTGGGCATAACAGATGCTAATAATATGGGCGCAGCTATGGCACCAGCAGCAGTAGATACACTCAAACGCTTTTTTAGGGATAGCGGTAAGTCGCCAAGCAATTTTGATGCTATATTTACTGGTGACTTGGGGCAGGTTGGCAGTGACCTGTTGATAGAGCTACTACGCCAAGAGGGTATAGAGATACGCAGTAAACATAGGGACTGTGGGCTGTTGCTATTTGATAGGGAAACACAGAATGTACAGGCTGGTGCATCTGGCTGTGGTTGCTCCGCATCTGTACTCACTAGCCATATTATACCCAAGCTACAGAGCGGTGAATATGGGGATATTTTGTTTGTTGCAACAGGTGCGCTGATGTCCACAGTGGCGATACAGCAGGGTGAGTCCATACCTGGTATCGCACATCTAGTGTGGATTTCATCTTCTTGCTAGTTTGTACAAGACTGGTGAGGTACGACACTCTGCGCGTGTGACTAGCTTGTACAAGGCGATAGGCTCTGACCTTTTTTGTTACTTGTACGTCACGAGTCGGGAACGCCCGACAGCGTATGACAAACGTGATTTAGGGGCGGTGGTTTCTACTTCTGTGACTACTCTGTGCTAGGTGGCAGTCTGTGTTCTTTTTCGTTACTTGTACATCACGACAAGTAACCAAGCGTGATTTAGGGAGGCTCTCGCCCCCTAAAAACCC
>CAYJFF010000136.1:0-6413 GCA_964369345.1 uncultured Oscillospiraceae bacterium | reverse complement strand
TGTTATGGCAAGTTAGTGTCTACTCCTGTGAATACTACGTACTAGGTGGTAGCTTATATTATATGGTGATGACTAGGGCAAATTCTGGGAAAATCTCTACTTTTAGACTGCCACCAACGTTTTCTATACGGTTACGGATACCGGCCAGCCCACCACCCTCGCTTATACCAGTCTTGGGGGCAGAGCCGTTGTTGGTAATCTGGATATTGTAGCACCCGTCATCAGTGGCGCATATCTTGGCAAAAACTTTTGTAGCTCCAGCGTGTTTGGCAGCGTTTGTACAAGCCTCTCTTAGTATCGCTAGGAAAAGAAAAGCAGTTGCTTCATCACTGGGCAGGGCACCAATAAGCTCTATAGATAAGCTCATGCGACCAAAATATACGCATAGCTCATCAAACAGCTCTGTGGCACTCCCGCTATCTTTAGCTTTTATCTGCGCTACTATGTCATGCAAAATTGGTAGTATATCTGGGTAGTCTGTATGGCTGTGGCTCTGTAGCAAACGCTGTATAGCTGTCAGCCTCTGGCTCATAACATCATGCACTTGGCTACGTATACGGGAGTACTCTTGTTCACGTCTTAGCGTTTCCATCTTCTCTGTAAGTGCGTGTATCTCTTGGCTCTGTAGCAGTAATTCTTGCCTGTCTTTTTCTAGCATGTCTAGCGTGATAACTGTTTTTGTCACGTTCGTTGCGACTATCTCTGTATATTCTGACTTGTTTACGCTGAAAAAACGTCTGCAAAGTCTCCAAGAAACATTGTCTACACGCAAGAGAATATCATTATCGATATAGCTACGCTTAGCGTTTATGAGAGCACCGCTAGATAGCCTTTCCCAGAACAGCTTACCATTTACTTGCTCTTGCCCAATGACGGACATAATCAGTTTTTGCATAGCGATGTTTGTGAGATAAATATATCCATTGAGGTCGCAGAACATTACACCCGCAGGCACAGTGTCCAGTCCCTCTTTGATAGAAAAATCTGACAACTCGTTTCGCTGTATACCAAGTGTGTTGCTAAATAGTAAAAGGGAACGCACAAACATAATTAGATATGCAACAGAGATTAGCGTGCCTTGATAGCCATATGGTAGAAAAGAAAAGAATGGCAGTGAGAAAACGATGATGACTATGGGAAAGATGAACTTGCAAGATAGTCTTATGCACAGCACCAAGAAATATATAGCAGTAGGCACACCCAAAATATATAGCAGGGAAGTGCTAAAAGAAAAGTCTATTATACCGTAGCGCCTGTTTATAGACGCAACAATGGGAGTAAGCGAGATAGTAGCAAAGTACAGTAGTAATAAAAACTCGCCCAGTAGCAGAGATTTGTCTTTTGAGAACTTATTAAATGCGAGCATGCCCACGTATAGTGCGTGGATAACAAATATTACTATGGAAGACAAAAACATTGCTGTTAGCTTTTCTGTTGAGTAGAAATATAAATCAAACATTACGACCCTCCTTTGCAAACGAGAGAAGTAGCGACTGGGTATCGTCCCATGGCTTTGCGCAAAAAGAGAATGTGTTATCGCTAATTGCGCCTGAAATAGCATGTAGCATATCTTGCTCGAAAATAATCTTATCTGTTATTACAGAAAAAATGATATCATGCTCAGTTTCATATAGCTGTATAAGCATATCCGAACATTTTTCTGTGGTAGCTTTTTCTAGCAATGTACAGAAAAAATGGTACATAGTTAGTGTATAGCTTAGTGGTAGTACACCTGTAACCGTACAACTAAGCGTTATTTTTAGCCTTATAGGCGTGGTGAATTCTTGCATCTCCAGTATGGAACTGACAAATGTGTTCAGGGGCTGTTCGTTCTTATAAAGCATATTTATAAGCATCATACATTCTCTTTTTATGGTGCATGCAGTGATATTTATGAGTGCAATAAGCTCTTTGTTACTACCAGATTTTTTTAGTTTCTCCAAGAAAATAGCTATCTTGTCAGTACCTTTGTTTAGCACACAGTCAATGTTTCTGTAAGCTTCTTTCTCTGCTTCCAGTGCAGATAGCTCTATATTTACTTTTGCCTGCTGTGTAAGGAAAATATTGTTTTTCTCAAGCTCGCTATTTACTTTTGCAAGATTTTCCAGTGCTGTGTTAAGGGAAGAATAGTCCTCGAAATAAGAAAAATAACCACCGTTTATAGCTTTTTGGCGTAGCACCAAGTCGGTATTTTTGTGTGGAGGTGTGGTAGATTGTGCAAATAATCCGCCGGATGTGTCGTGTATTTCCATATGTAGGTTAGAGTTAGAAAACAGCTTCTTGTACCCCTTATTTACTGGTAGCAACCTGCTCTGTAAGCATGCTTCCATATAGATAAGCACCATAAGTGAGAAACTAAAAGATACATCAAAATCTCGTATATACCAAATATCCAGCGCGTAGCACAGTGTGTAAGAAAAGCATATTACTATTACTACCATGGGTGCAAGAAAAGTTTTCTTGCTTGGTGTGTTAAAACTCTTGTATATAAGCAACCCCAGCGCAATAATACTAGAAATATACGCCCAGCCCATAACTATGGGATACCCAAAGTTATATGAAAATTTGGTGCTGATATGGTCGTGGACAATAAATACAAGCTCGTGCCATGTATTGGTGAAAACTAGGGCGAGCAGGCAAAATGTTATAATTAAATAAATTCTATATGCAGTTTTGATGTACGCTCTATGCGCACTGTAGACTAAAGTTATAGATATATATAGAAAAGTAGCGGGAATGAACAAAAATGATATGTAGTAACTATACCACAAAAAAGTTTCTAGAGCTGGTATCTGTGTAGTTATAGATTTTAGTGTGGCAGAGGTTACAGAGTATATTTGTAGCGAGCAGATGATGACGAGTGCATTGCGCAGACTTTTGCTTGTTACACGGTGGATTATGGACATCAAGCTCATTAATATAATAAAAAGCAGTATAAAATACGCCACGGAGGTTTCTTTTTGGTTGGTAAAGCCGAATAGCCTAGTATCAAAAGCACTACGCCTAAGTGTCTTTGATACCAGCGAAGTAGCTTTGTTGTACTCTGTAAAATCCTCTACAAAAGTGGCTCTTGTGTAGTCCTCATCTGGTGGGTAGTATGCCCTATCCGCACTACCGTCCGGTAGCCGGAACCCACTCTCTATAAGTAGCGGTGATAGAGTCTCTGTATCCACTGTTATACTATCTTTATATATCATCAACCCATTGAGAAAGCTAAGCGTGCCATCGGAGGGTATGATGATTTCTAGGTTTCTGCCACTTTTCATCAGCGCTACAGCTGTGGTATCATATGTTATGCTGATTGGCAAATCCATATCATTGCAAGAAAAGCAGTTGTTTTTGTATAGGTGTTCTATATCACCTGCCACTGCATGCACATCATATTCGCCATATAGGGCGTCTGCAAGCGCTATAGTTATTTGGTGTGTCTGGGGGTACTCCCACATATTTTCAGCCACTCTACTGCCAAAGTTAAAGTTTATAGGCTGGTTACTATCTAGTAGCTCCCTAAAACTATCTATCTCAATGTCAGTTTGGTCACGGTCTATAGCTATAACTACTGTTTGGACATAATGTGGTGAAAAGCTATAGCTTGCGCTTGTTTCTAGGAGTGGCACAGCTTGGGTATCAAATGTACTAATGCTAATGCCATTAGAAAAAAATCTGGTAGAGGCAGGGAACGGACTTGTGCTTATCTTAAGTTCTGGGTGGGCTTGTGAGAGTGCTTGCATATATGCTTTGTCATACTCAGGCACCACCAAGCCACTCTGCACTGTGGCAATGGGGAAAAACAGCATTAGCACAAGAGCTATTACAGCAATTGTTATAAAAATTAAATCTTTTCTCGTCTTAGCCACCTCCCAAGCATAATTTTACTACTATTATTATACTGTGAAATTCGCAATATCACAATATAAAGTGGTAGTTTAATCATAAAATTACATAAAAAAATAACAGGATAATTTGATAGTTACTACAAAAAGAGCGTTAAAAAGGTAGCATTGCACCTCTTTAACGCTTTTTCGTAATATTTATTATAGAAATATCAAGCCCATGGGTCTGCTTGCACGGGTTTTCTGATATCTGGAAGAACAAAGTACTCCCACAAGAACCACTCACCAGTAGATGGCTTGTTCCTTAGCTTGACACCCCTTGCAGTGTCTGCACCACCAGATTTTACATATAGCTGTAGATATCCCTCGTCCTTTTGGTCCTCGCTATGCTTTGTTGTATAGACATTCACGGTATATGGTGTGTTTGGCTCATAATTATTCTGTGGTGTTGCACCAACAAAATAAGAAGCCATTAGGTAGTCTTTACCCCTAAATCTATCCGCCAAGAAACTTATTTCATAGTTTGATAAAGGCCTTGGTCCTTTTAGGAAATTAAGCATCTCTATGCAGTTATCTTTGCTAACAGGGTAGATGCACAGTGCAGCTATAGTAAGTGCAACAACCTTGTTTGGGTCTTTAAAATCTGCACCGTCCATTGCTTTTAGCTCAGCTAAGTTAGATGGAATAGAGCTTAGCACAATGCTCTCACAATCAGCTCCATTTAGCCCATCATTGTCGTGGTTATCCATCAAATCCCCAACAACGGACTTTGCTGTATCTGCTACGCTATCTTTAAGTTTATCGAAAAAGCCCATTAACACACCAACTTTCTATAAAATATAGTAAAATATATCATCTTTATATGCCACTACAGATATATTATACAACATGAAAAAAGTGCAAGTAAATGTGCCAGTCGGCACATTTTTGGCATATAAGGCATATTTACAAATTGGTGAAGAATAATGATTAGTTATAGAGCATTTTTTGTGCAGACAAAATAACACCAGCCTTGCCAGTAGCATATGTCAAACCACCCTGTAGCCAAGCAGCATATGGCTCACGCAATGGGCCGTCGGCTGATAGCTCGATAGATGCACCCATGGTGAAAGCACCAGCAGCCATTATAACAGGGCTTTCGTACCCTGGCATATCCCATGGCTCTGGGGAAACAAAGCTGTCGATAGGCGCACCACTCTGTATACCTTGGCAGAATGCTATCAGATTTTCTGGTGTTCTGCATAGTATGGACTGGATAATATCTGTGCGTGGCTCATCAAACGCTGGCTTTACATCAAAACCAAGCTTGCTGTATAGCGCTGCTGCAAAAATAGCTGTTTTTATAGATGAGGTAATAGCATTAGGTGCTAGGAAAAGTCCCATATACATACTGCGTAGTACATCTAGCGTACAACCAACCTCTTTGCCCATGCCAGGACAGGTTAGTCTGTATCCGCACAGCTCTACTAGGTCATCACGCCCAGCGATATATCCACCAGTGGGTGCTATTCCACCACCTAGGTTTTTTATTAGTGAGCCAGCTATTAGGTCTGCACCCACCTGTGTTGGCTCTAGCTTTTCTACTAACTCGCCATAACAGTTGTCCACCATTATTATTGCTTGTGGGTTTACACTACGCACGATAGCACAAATCTTCTCTATAGTTGCGATATTTAGCGAGGGTCGCAGGCTGTAACCACGTGAACGCTGTATATACACCATTTTTTTGCCGATACTCTGTTTTGTTATAGCGTCGTAGTTTGGTGTACCGTCATCTAGTAGGTCTATCTGCTCATATTTTATACCAAACTCTGCAAGAGAGCCAGTGTTCTCTCCTCTTATACCTATAGTTTCCTCTAGCGTATCATAGGGGCTACCAGTTACAGATAACATGATATCACCTGGGCGTAGAACGCCAAAAAGCGCAGTAGCAAGTGCGTGTGTACCAGAAACAAAGGTGTGGCGAACCAGTGCAGACTCGCAACCTAGTACAGTTGCATATAGCTTGTCCAGGTCATCTCTGCCTCTGTCATCATAGCCATAGCCTGTAGTGCCTTTTAGGTGGGCATCGCTTATCCTGTGTTTAATAAATGCCGCTAGCACTTTCTGGCTGTTGTACTCGCCTATCTCGTCTGCATAGGCAAGTGCTTCTCTTGCATCACTCTCTGCAAGCTTTACAGTTTCGCATAGTTTGGGGTCGATATCAAAAAAGTCAATCATATATTCTCCTAGGCTATTTAATTCATTCTTGTAACATTGTAATATTTTAGCATAATCACCTACAATCTGCAAGCATCGCTTTGGTAAAAATATTTGTTGTATATTTATTTTACATATGGTAGAATATATAAAGTATCACCTATAATTTGGTAAATTTTACTTTTCACACCTTTATTAATTTACACAGCGTGCCACTGAGGCACTCCACCACCCATAGTATGTTAGATGAATAAATTCTGTTTTGGTGGTGGGTTAAACTATAGATTATAGTACAAACTGTGGCAAGTTTGTACAGCGTGCCGCTGAGGCATTCCACCACCCATAGTATGCTATATAAATAAATCTCGTTTTGGTGGTGGG
>CAYJFF010000135.1:0-6490 GCA_964369345.1 uncultured Oscillospiraceae bacterium | reverse complement strand
TCCCCTGCGCCAGCGATAGCACAGGGGACTTATAATTAAAACTTAAAGTAATTTTTGGTGTTGTTGTAGGAGATGCCCTCTACAATCTTTTTAAGAGCTTTGTAGTCCTCTGGGTACTCACCATTCTCTACTAGATTACCAATTAGCTCACAAAGAATACGTCTAAAGTACTCATGTCTTGTGTATGAAAGGAAACTACGAGAGTCTGTAAGCATACCTAGGAAGTTTGAAAGCAAGCCAAGATTAGCAAGGGAAGTCATTTGGTTAATCATGCCAACTTTGTGGTCGTTAAACCACCAAGCACTACCATGTTGTACCTTGCCCACAGCACTGCTATCTTGGAAACAACCGATAATTGTGCCAATATAAGCATCGTCATTTGGGTTTAGTGAGTATAGTACAGTTTTTGGTAGAGCGTCGTTTGCATACAGGCTGTTTAGGAAATCTGCAAGCTGAGGAGATGGAGCAAAGTTGTTTATACAGTCAAAGCCTGTGTCTGGGCCTAGTTTGTTAAACATCGCTGTGTTGTTGTTACGTTTGCAACCAAAGTGCAGCTGCATTACCCAGTCACGCTTAGCATACTCTGTAGCAACAGCCTGCATAAATGCTGTCTTAAATTTTAGGATATCATCACTGCTGATACTCTCGTTTGCAAGGCGTTGCGCAAATATTCTCTCTAGCTCGTCCGCTGTTGCAGGTACATACATAACATAGTCCAGACCATGGTCGGACACTCTACCGCCACAGCTAGCGAAATAATCAATCCTGTTTGTAAGTGCGCTAACAAGGCTAGCAAAAGAGTTTATCTCTACACCACTCACCTGTGATAGGGTGCTGATATAATCAAGATATGTGTCAAACTCGATATTCATAGCTTTATCTGGTCTAAATGTTGGGTAAACCTCGGTTGTAAAAGTGTCGTCCTCTGCTATTTGTTTGTGCCAAGCAAGGTCGTCAATTGGGTCATCAGTTGTGCATATAACCTCAACATTGGAGCTTTTTATAATTCCACGTGCGCTCATATTAGCTTCTTGTAGCTTTTTATTTGCCAAATCCCACACTTCTTGTGCAGTTTCTGCGCAAAGGTGTCCGTTATAGCCAAAATACTCTTTTAGCTCTAGGTGGCTCCAGTGATATAGTGGGTTACCTATAGCTTTTTCTACAGTTTCTGCCCATTTCTGGAACTTTTCTCTGTCGCTTGCATCACCTGTGATGTATTTTTCTTCTACACCATTGGAGCGCATCTGACGCCACTTGTAGTGGTCACCACCCAGCCAAACTTGTGTTATGTTCTCAAATCTTTTGTCCTCTGCTATTTCCATAGGGCTTATGTGGCAGTGGTAGTCGATAATTGGCATTTTCTTAGCGTAATCGTGGTATAGTGTCTGCGCTGTTTTTGTGGTAAGCAAAAAGTTCTTTCCCATAAATTTTTTCATATGGCAATCCTCCGTTGATTTATATTGTGGTTCCGCGTTTTATATACTCTGCTGATATGATGGTCTTTGACGGCACACTTTTGCCATCTAGTACCTCTAGCAGATTGTTTACTATGCTGTTGCAACAATAGTCTGGCTTGTTGTCTATGCTACTTAGCTCTGGCTCGCAGTATCTGCTAAGCTTGGAGTTATTATAGCCGATTATGGACAGCTCGTCCGGTATGTTGATATTGTGGTTGCGTGCAAACTTTATCACGGCTATAGCAAGCTCGTCATCAGATGTGATAACAGCACGAAAAGTATGCTGTTTACGGAAATCTTCCAGAAACTCGTCCATCTCTGTAATATCTGCATCAAGTGTCTTTATCTGCCAGTTAGCTATTTCCTTGTTATGCTCTGCATAAGCCTTTGTAAATCCATTTTGTTTCTGCGTGCTACCATAGGACTCTCTGCGACAAATAAACAAAATATCATCAATGCCACTCTCTAGCAAATTTTTGGTAACATTGCAAACAATATCGGTGTCGTCCACCAAGATGCTGTAGATATTCTCGCTATCCAAGAAGCTGTTTAGCAAAAACACAGGAACTGTCTCGGCTACTTTTGTTATATAGTCGTTGTTAGTTTCGCTGATAAAGTCCGAGCCTACCAAGATAATCGCATCTACACGCTTGCCCTGTAGCACCTTGATATACTGCTCTTTACTACGTCTATCATAGCCCGTACAGCACAGCAAAGAGTCGTAGTTATGCTTGCGTAGGCCCTGTTCCAGCCTGTATATTGCCTGTGCTAGGAATATATCAGAGGAGTTTGAGCACATAATACCAATAGTACGCATGGAATTAAGCCCCAGACCGCGTGCAAAAGCGTTGGGTGTGTAGTTTTCTTGTTCCATTACAGCAAGTACTTTTTTTCTCGTTTTGTCACTGACATTTTCACTGCCATTAATAACACGGGAAACGGTGGCGATGGATACACCAGCTTTTTCCGAGATAGTATATATACTAATATCAAACACTCCTATCTTCTGTTTGTAAGTAGTTACATATGCAAGTATAAAGTATTCTAGATAATAAAGCAATAGATTTTCACAAAATATAGCAACTATGCCATAAGATTGTACATTATTGCTGTAAGGCACTATTGCTTGTGGTGCAATTTACACAGCGCATAGCTATAAAAAAGCTAGATAGCCAAGCTCTGCATAGCTTGGGACAGAGAGACCCCTTTTACCTGTGGCGGTGGGGATATAACAATAGTAGTTATACCAAGCTCCTGCGCAGCAAGTACTTTCTCGAAAAAACCGCCCCCCCTGCCAGAATTTTTGGTTACCATAACCTTTATATCCAGCGCTAGGAACATAGCTTTGTTAAGCTCGTGCGTAAATGGCCCTTGCATAGCTATTATATTAGTGGGGACAATGCCAGCCTGCGCACACTCCTCCAGCGAGCTAACAAATGGTAGCACCCTTGCAAATATACGCTCCTTATAGCCACAGTCAGCAAACAGGCGCAGTTCTTTTGAGCCTGTAGTGAGCATTATATTACCCTCTGTTTGCGCAAGATACTCCACTGCACACTGTGTGTCAGGCACTGCTATGCAGTTGGTGTAGTCGCTAGTTTCTCTATTAACACGTAGGTAGTTTGTGCCTGTGCTTGTGGTTGCGGCACATATATTCTCGGTGACAACCTGTGCATATGGGTGCGTGCAGTCTACAACAGTATCAAAGCTATGCTCTGTAAACAGCTGTTCCATCTCACTCTGGTTCATTCTACCCACTAATACAGAGATGTTATCACAGCTGATATTATAGTCAAGGACACTAGCGCCATACTCTGTGGCAACACATATGGTGATATCGATATCATAGCTTTTTAGGTAGTCGGCAAGTGCACGACCGTCCGAAGTACCTGCGAATATGCAGTATTTTTTCTTAGACATAGCCTATCGCCTTATCTGATATAGCAGAGCATTAATAATGGACGCTGCCACATTGCTACCGCCTTTTCTGCCCTTTGCCACAATGAAAGGAACACCGCTATTCATTATAATTTCTTTGGACTCCACAACATTTACAAAGCCAACAGGCACACCAATAACAAGGCTTGGTGATATAGCACCCTCTTTTATTAGCTCGTCCAGACGGATAAGCGCAGTGGGTGCATTACCTATAGCTACAATACAGGGTCTTTGCAGTTTTGCTGCCTTTTCCATAGACACGCATGACCTTGTAGTATTGCGAGATTTAGCCTCCTGTGCCACGTCCTCATCAGCTATATAGCAAACGACCTCGCCACCTAGCTCTGCGGTAATAGTCTTGTTAATGCCGGACTTTACCATAGTGGTGTCAGTTACTATAACAGCACCATTTCTCAGTGCCTCAAGCCCACTTTCTACCGCATCATCAGAAAAACAGAGGTTATCTGCATAGTCAAAGTCCGCTGTTGTGTGTATAACTCGCTTAATAACTGCCTCGTGCTGTGGTGGCAGGACAACATTTTTTTCTGCAAGCTCCTGAGAGATTATCTCCATACTTCTCTTTTCTATATCCATAGGGTTTATACTTTCCATACTAATCTCCTTACTAATACTACTTAGCGTGCTCTACGCATTTTTTTATAAAATTAATAGCTGTATCTGTGTTTGATAAAAAACTGATGTGTGGGAAACCAGCATACAGACACTCGCTAGTGTGCACAGCCTGCCATGATAGCTTGCTGACTTTTTCTGCAAGGTAACTGTCGCCATTGTCACCACTATTATAATAATGGAACTCGTGCCCCATAAAGCCGTTGCCACTGCTACAGAGCAGGTTATCCCTATTCGCAGTGAGGTGTACATAGCCAAAACGAGTAAGCTTATTGTTATTATAGCAGTCGGTATCTATATAGCCGACCATCGGTACACCCTCGATAGCTTTTGTGAGGTACATATAACCACCACACTCTGCCACACAGGGGGTGTTGTTTGCTAGATGTGCTTTTATATCTGCGAGCATTGTTGTGTTTGCAGACAGAGCCTCCTTGTATAGCTCTGGGTAGCCACCACCCAGGTAAATACCATGTGTATCCGTGGGGAGGTGGGTATCCGTTAGTGGACTGAAATATTTTATTGTTGCACCAAGTTGCTCAAACAGTGCAAAAGTTTCTTTGTAATAAAAGCAAAAAGCGTTATCGTGCGCTACTGCGATATTAACACCTGTGAACATTTTCTGTGCAAAACTCCCACGGTGTGCAAGTGGTGGTGCAGTACCAGCAAGGGTTAGTATAGCAGATATATCCAGTGTTTCTACTGCTATATCAGCTAGTTTATCCAGCTTTTCCCTGATATCCTGTATTTCATTGGCAGTGATAAGCCCCAGATGTCTGCTTTCAAACTTTAGCTCGTCTGGTAGGCGTGGCAGATAGCCAAGCACCTGTATGCCACCTGCAAACTCACGCTCTATAGCCACCTTTAGCACCTTGTATGTGTGCTCGGTGATATTGCTAAGGATAACAGCACGGATATTATTATCGCCCTTATGGACAGCAAAGCCCTTTACCATAGCTGTGATAGAGTTTGCAGCACCCTTGCAATTTACCACGAGTATTGTGGGCGTGCTAGTAAGTTTTGCTAGGTGATATGTGGAGTGCAAGTCGCTATCCACAGCCACACCGTCATAAAATCCCATAACACCCTCGATTACGGATATATCTGCACTATTATCTGCACACAATACAGTGTTAATAGTGCTGTCATCATAAAAAAATGAGTCTAGATTAGAGGACTTAACGCCTATTACTTTTTGGTGGAACATGGGGTCTATATAGTCCGGCCCACACTTGAAAGATGCTGGTGTATATCCTTTTTTTTGCAAAGCGCCAAGTATTGCACAAGTGACAGTGGTTTTCCCACAACCGCTATTCGTCCCTGCTATTACCACACGTGGCAACGCTGTTTTTTGCATAAAGCAGTGCTCCTATCTATATTGTATACAAAACCCATTAAAAGCTTGGTTTTGCTAGAAGTTACTAATGATAATTATACATCATTTAATATTAGTGTCAAGGCAAAAGCACTGTAAACATTGCGTTTTTACTGCAAAAGTGATACTATATAAATAAAAAGCTAGGGGGATATAAAATGAGTATTAAGTTTGGCGTAATAGGACCTGGTAACATAGCGAGAAAATTTGCACAGGCGGTGGAGATGTGCCCAGATGCAGAGCTATACGCAGTAGCAAGTAGGGACATAGCACGTGCACAGGATTTTGCAGAGAAATATGGCGCACAGGTGGCATACGGTAGCAATGCAGAGATGTTTGCAGACCCAGAAGTACAGGCTGTGTATATAGCAACACCACACAACTCTCATGTTGCTATAGCTTGCGAGGCTATAGAGCATGGCAAGGCAGTTATATGTGAAAAACCGATAGGCGTAGACTATGCAGAAACAGAGAAACTTGTAAACCTAGCACGTGAGAAATCTGTTTTTCTGATGGAAGCTATGTGGACAAGGAATTTACCATCATACAAGGCTGTGAAAAAGTGGGTAACAGAGGGCAAAATAGGTACAGTGAACTTTATGAGCTCGGCTTTCTCGTTTAGAGCGAAATTTAACCCAGATGCACGCCTGTTCAACCCAGCCCTTGCAGGTGGAGCATTGCTTGACCTTGGTTGCTATACAACAGCGTACACACTGGGCATTATGGGGGAATACCCATGCGAGATAGCGGGAGTGGCGCATATCGGCACAACAAAAGTCGACGAAAATGCATCTGTTTCTATGAAATTCCCAAGTGGGGCTATAGCACAGATGAACTTTGGAATTAATGTAGCAACAGGCAACCAAGCAACAATATACGGTACAGAGGGCAAAATAACTATGGAGCAGTTCCACTGTGGCAAAAATGCAAAATGCTATAATTCACAAGGTGAGCTGATAGCAGAGCACAACGACGAGCACGAAAACGGCTTTGTTTTCCAAGTAGAGGAAATGTGCAAGCTACTAGGTGCAGGCAAGACGGAGAGCGAGGCTATGTCACTGAAAGACACACTGGACTGTATGCGAGTGAT
>CAYJFF010000134.1:0-6532 GCA_964369345.1 uncultured Oscillospiraceae bacterium | reverse complement strand
AAAAATCGCCCCTAGCAAGAACTAAGAGCGATTTGCGTGTCGAGGCTTCTCGACTATGGTATTTGTTGCTTGATAAGACCAGAACGATATGCCTGTAATAACATTTTAAGGTCGCTAATCTTCCTTTTTGTTGCTACGCCCCTGTCCGTCTGCTCAATAGTCATGCGCTCTGGGTAGGTCTCTACAGGGATATTCTTGGAGTGCATATCATCGTTATAAGCTATAACAGCATCTACACCCTTGAATGGCTGATGTTCTGACAATAGCAACTGATAGCTGTTAGATATAAGCGTATAGCCAGATATTCCTGTAACTTTCTGGTATGCCTTTGCTATACCGCCATCTATGATAAGTAGCTTGCCACCTGCCTTTATTGGGGACTCACCATGTACGATTTTTATAGGCACATGCCCATTAACAATGTGTGAGCACCTAGACGATATGCCAAATTCACGCAGTATCATCTCGGCAGTTGTACGGCTCTCTATGTACTCGTAGTAATAGTCTTTCGGCTCTGTCCATGTGCTGTCATCACTAATAAAAGCACGCTCAAACGTTGTCATTTTTGCCTTGCCATTTAGTGGGGAAAGACTGCCACACCATAGATACCACATAAAATTCAGTCCAAACTGCTTCTCTGTGCCCTTGCCATATCCACCCACACGGCAGAGCTGGTCACAAAGGTCTAGCAGGCTCTTGCCACTGTACTCATTGCCACCTAGCTTGAACATAGCAAAAGAACCATCAGCATACATAGGTATGCAACCATGGTACATAAGATTATTGTTGTAAATGCGATACATACCGCCTTTTTGGAAAAGGAAATTAACATGCTTGTGCAGTAGCTTGCTGTGTAGGAAAGACAACTGCAACTGCTCCATAACTAATTGCTCACCCTCTGTTAGCTCATATGGATTTTCAGGGTCAACAGTGGGGAAGTTCATATCATTTATCGCGTAATCCACGCCATCTATAGCAATAGTGCCTGTTTCTCTATTGATAGCACCTAGCTGTAGCCTGTCAGCCATATTAAACTCAGGGTGCGCCATGATAATCTGCCCCTCCAGCTTTAGCTGTATCACAGTGATAGCCTTGTGCACTTTTATAGCATGCTCCATGTTGTTAAGTGCTATTTTGTCAATCTCTATACCGTCCAGCGACTTGGGCATAAAGTGCTCGCAAGGGTCGTCTCTGTACTGCTCCATAGCAAAAACAGCAAGTGGACGTATATTTATTCCGTAGCCGTCCTCTAGGCAGTTAAAGTTATTGTAACGAATACTATTGCGAACAACATTGGCAATAGATGCAAGGTGTCCCTTTGCTGCTGCCATCCACACAACATCATGGTTGCCCCACTGTATATCAACATTGTGATACTTGCACAGGTCCTCCATTATCAGGTGTGCGCCTGTACCACGGTCAAATATATCACCGATGATATGTAGCTTGTCCACTATTAGGTTTTGTAGTAGCATGGATAGCTCTATAACAAAATGCTCTGCACGGTCTACCTCTATTATAGTGTCCAAAATTTTGTCGAAGTACTCTTGCTTGTTCACCTCGAAATTATCAGTATACATTAGCTCCTCTATGATATAACGGAAATCTTCTGGCAGTGCTTTGCGCACCTTGGAGCGTGTGTATTTTGATGTAGCGACACGGCACACCATAACAAGACGCATTAGTAGTGTCTTGTACCATTCGTCGTTGCACTGTCCCTTAGAGCACATATCTGCAAGCTTTTCCTGTGGGTAGTAGATGATAGTAGCAAGCAGGTTTTTCTCGTCGTCGCTAATCTCGTTACCAAAACAGCTATTAATTTTGCGTTTTATAGAGCCACTAGCGTTCTTGAGTATGTGCGTAAAAACCTCATACTCACCGTGCAAGTCACTGATAAAATGCTCTGTGCCTTTTGGTAGATTTAGAATAGCTGTAAGGTTGATAATCTCTGTAGATGCCGCCTGTATGGTGGGGTAGCTGTGTGACAGAAGCTCTAGGTACTTCTGCTCTCTTAGTAATGAGTCTTGGCTAAACAAACAATCACCTCTCTTAAAAAATATTATACGCTCTGTACTAGGTCTGCCATATCGTACATACCTTTTTCGCACTTCGCAAGGAAAGCCGCAGCAGATAGTGCACCCTGTGCAAAGACTGCCTTGGAGTGTGCATTGTGGCTGAGCGTTATTATCTCGTCTTGTCCTGCAAATATAATATCGTGGTCACCAACTATTGTACCACCACGTACACTGTGCATGCCTATTTCTTTCTTTTGGCGTTTCTCGCGTGTGCTGTGGCGGTCATATGTATATTTGCTGTCATATGGTAACGCAGAAGATACTGCGTTTGCAAGCAGTAGTGCAGTGCCACTTGGTGCATCAACTTTCTTGTTGTGGTGGCGTTCTACAATCTCTATATCAAAGCTATCTCCAAGCACTTTTGCAGCTGTCATAGCAAGCTCTTTTAGCAGGCTGATACCCAGTGACATATTGGCAGAAAAGAATATAGGCGCAAAAGCAGCAGCGTCGTGAATATCACAAATTTGCTCCTCGCTAAAGCCTGTAGTAGCGACAACCACTGGCTTGCTATTCGCCTTCACATAGCCCAGTAGCCCAGCAAGGTTTTTAGGGTTGCTAAAGTCTATTATAACATCATATTCGACATCTATATTGTCATAATCTGTAAACACAGGGAAGCCAAGGCTTGTGTCAGCCTCTCTATCAAAACCTGCTACCACTGTGTAGTTTTCGCTCTCTTTGGCGCACTGTGCTATTGTCCTACCCATAGCACCCATACAGCCCACCATCAATATTCTAGTCATATACTATCCTCTCCTGTAAACACGGGGGCAAGCTAACTTACGAAAACTTACCCCCAGATATATTTATTCTATTTCTCCAAAACTGCTAGCTCTTTTTCTATAAGCGCTTTTGTGCTGTCTTCCATATCGGTAAGTGGTAGACGCACAGGGCCACAGTCCTTGCCGATAAGTGCCATAGCGCCTTTGACAGGGATTGGGTTAACCTCTGTAAACATTGAGTTTGCAAGCGCAAGATATTTCAGCTGTAGCTCTGCGCCTTTTTTGAAATCTCCATCTAGGCAAGCTTGTGCTATGTTGTGTGTTTCTCTAGGTGCGATATTTGCAAGCACAGATATAACACCTTTGCCACCAAGTGACATTAGTGGTACTATCTGGTCATCATTACCAGAGTAGATATCTAGGTTATCACCACATAGCTGTGCAGTTTTTGCTATAAGAGATATGTCGCCACTAGCCTCTTTTGTTGCTACTATGCGTGGGTGTTTGCTTAGCTCGTAGTATGTTTCTGCCTTGAAAGTAACACCTGTACGGCTAGGTACATTGTACAGGATAATTGGTAGTGTAGTTGCATCTGCAATAGCCATATAGTGTGCAATAAGACCTTTTTGTGTGCATTTGTTGTAGTATGGTGTAACGTGCAGTAGAGCATCTGCGCCCACTGCCTCTGCCTCTTTGCTTAGCCATATAGCATATTCTGTATCATTACTACCAGCGCCTGCAACCACAGGTACCCTGCCTTTTGCGCTATCAACAGCACATTTGATGCAGTCAACATGCTCTTTGTCGGTCATAGTAGATGACTCGCCAGTAGTGCCACAGATAACTATTGCATCTGTGCCGTTCTCTATATGCCAGTCTACCAAATCTGCAAGCATAGCATAGTTTATGGATTTATCAGGGTTCATAGGTGTTACTATAGCAACGCCAGAGCCTGCGAAAATTGTATTTTTACTCATATCTTTATCCTCTCTTAGTCAAAGTAGCCTTTAGCCGCTAGTAGCTCTGCCATTAGCACTGCGCCACCAGCTGCGCCACGTACAGTGTTGTGTGATAGGCAGACAAATTTATAGTCGTACTGGCTATCTTCGCGTAGCCTACCTACGGATACAGCCATGCCATTCTCTAGGTTACGGTCTAGTCTTGCCTGTGGGCGGTCGTTTTCCTCAAAATAATGCAGGAACTGTTTTGGTGCACTTGGTAGTCCTAGCTTTTGTGGTTCACCACTAAAGTTTGCCCAACGCTCCAGTATTTCTTCTTTGCTTATTTTTTTATCAAAAGAAACAAACACAGCCGCTGTGTGTCCATCAAGCACTGGCACACGTAGACACTGGGAGGTAATAGCGGGAGTAGTAGCGTTAACGATAACGCCATCTTTTACCTCGCCCCAGATTTTCATAGGCTCTTGCTCGCTCTTTTCTTCCTCGCCACCGATATAAGGGATTATATTATCCAGCATTTCTGGCCATGTGTCAAAAGTTTTTCCAGCACCAGATATAGCCTGATATGTACAAGCAAGCACCTTGCTAATGCCAAAATCCGCCAGTGGGTGCAGTGCAGGCACATAGCTCTGTAAAGAACAGTTGGACTTAACAGAAACAAAGCCACGCTTAGTTCCCAGACGTTTGCGCTGTGCATCTATAACCTCTGCGTGTTGTGGGTTTATTTCTGGCACTATCATTGGTACGTCCGGTGTGCCACGGTGTGCAGAGTTGTTAGAAACTACAGGACACTCCAGCTTTGCATATGCTTCTTCCAGTGCCTTTATCTCATCTTTTTGCATATCTACAGCACAGAAGATAAAGTCAACTTCTGCCGCTATTTTCTCTTTGTCACCTACAGCGTCCAGCACAGTCATATCTGCAATGTTCTGTGGCATAGCTGTGGGCATTACCCAGCGTGCACCAACTACATCGCCATACTTCTTGCCAGCAGAGCGTGGGGATGCCGCCAAAAGTGTGACATTGAACCAAGGGTGATTTTCTAGCAAAGATATAAATCTCTGTCCCACCATGCCTGTTGCGCCTACAATTCCTACATTAAATGCTCTCATTTTCATAGTCTCCTTACTAAATTTTATGCCTGTGCACGTAAATAGTTACGATTTTGATTAAGATAATAAAAAAACCGGTTGCAAACCGGCTAAAAATGTAATACAATAACAGATGGTAGAAAACACATCATAATATCATATAACATTGATAGCTCATCACTTATGGGGAAGTGACAGTTGTGTCCCTTTCGAGTACACAACCAGATAAGCAGATGCCGTTCTGCTCTCTTCGGCGGTATTACCTTTTGCTTATACTGTCTTGGCGACAACTTCTGTACAAGCTACTATTTAAGACCGCACCTCTACCAATTTCATATTTACTTATTTAGCACAGGTGTGCTTCTTATATATTAGCATCTTAGCGCTATTATGTCAATAAGTCTAGCGCAAACTTTTTGTTTATTTTTTGTCAATAATTATATACAGTGGCTGTATGTTGCTACAGCAGAATGGAGAACAACTTGAAAACCGGTGATTTTAATTTTTATCTGCCAGAGGAGCTAATAGCTCAGACCCCTATAGAAAAGCGTGATAGCTCGCGCCTGCTATGTCTGGATAGGAACACAGGGGATATACTTCACAAGCATTTTTGTGATATAATAGATTATCTGCAAGAGGGCGACTTGCTAGTTGTGAATAACTCGCGAGTGCTGCCAGCACGCATAATAGGCGTGAAAGAGGGTGGTACATCTGCTATGGAGTTCTTGCTACTAGAGCAAAAAAACAAGGATACATGGGAGACCCTTGTGCGACCAGGCAAAAAAGCAAAGGTTGGCGCACGTTTTAGCTTTGGCGATGGCTTGCTAAGGGCAGAAGTTATAGAGGTAGTAGACGGTGGCAACCGCATAGTGCGCTTTGAGCACGACGGAAAGTTTTTCGCAGTGCTGGACGAGGTAGGGCAAATGCCACTACCACCATATATAACAGAAAAACTAGATGACAAAGAGCGTTACCAAACTGTGTACTCCAAGGAGATAGGCAGTGCAGCAGCGCCAACAGCTGGGCTACACTTTACCCCAGAGCTAATGCAAAAGCTACGCGACAAAGGTGTGGAGATAGCAGAGCTAACACTGCACGTAGGACTGGGCACTTTCAGACCTGTCAAAGTAGAGAATATCACAGAGCACCTAATGCACAGCGAGCGTTACTATATCAGTGAGGAAACTGCAAGTGCTGTTACTAGGGCAAAGGCAGAGGGTAGGCGTGTAATTGCTGTTGGCACTACATCATGCAGAACACTTGAGTCTGCTTTCGCTGGGGATAAACTGCCCACAGGTGGCGGAGCAACAGATATTTTTATATACCCAGGCTATAGCTTTGGTTGCATAGATGGGTTAATTACTAACTTCCACCTACCAGAGAGCACTCTGATTATGCTAGTAAGTGCTTTCGCAGGTAGGGAGCAAGTGCTGAATGCCTACGACACAGCAGTAGCAGAGAAGTATAGGTTTTTTAGTTTTGGCGATGCTATGTTTATTCACCCATAGATTAGTGCGTACTTCTGTAACTAGCTTGTATAGGGTGATATTTATGTACTACACTCACTTCTGTGATTACCTTGTACAGGGTAATCACAGGGGCAGAAACTATCGCCATAAAAATAGCAGAAACTACCACATTGTACAAGGTATTCACAGAAACACAAACTATCACCTAAATCAACA
>CAYJFF010000133.1:0-6886 GCA_964369345.1 uncultured Oscillospiraceae bacterium | reverse complement strand
GCAAACATGGATGATATGTTTACTGTCAGCCGTGAAACTGCATATTCTATAGTGTCCGGTAGTACGTCTATCGCACTTGTACCTGGTGAGGTTATATCTTTTCGTGATGCCATACTTGCCACACAGCTTATCTCTGCCAACGATGCAGCAAACGCTGTCGCACAATATGACAGTGGCTCTTTGGAAGCATTTGTAAATAAGATGAACGCAAAAGTTTCCGAGCTTGGGCTTACTGGCACAATGTTTGCAAACCCCAATGGACTTGATGAAGAAAACCACTATGTGACAGCGTATGATATGGCTGTTATTACCCAGTATGCACTCACAGTACCTGGTTTCCGTGAAGTTTTTGCAGAGACTGAGTACCAAATGCCAGAAACTAATATAAAAGAGCGCTGGTATTTCTATGCCCAAAACGCTATTATGTTCCCAAGTAATGATGAGTACTATGAGGGCATAACAGGCAGTAAACTTGGCTATACTCCAGATGCAGGCCATACTATAGTAGCAACAGCAAAGCAAGGCGATATGGAGCTAATTATGGTAGCGCTAGATGCTGGCAAGTCACAAAAATTTGTAGATGCACAGATTTTGTTTGATTATTGCTTTAGCAACTATGAGCTCATGACTATCTCATCTGCGGAGATTGCCTCCGAGCTTGTGCCCATATCCAGTATAGATACACCCACCGCTATGGCAAATATACACTCAGATAACGACCACCACTTTGTAGTGCCAATAGGCACGCTAAAGAGCGACCTAACTATTACCTACAACACGCCTGATTATTATGTAAGTGAGCGTAGGATAGAGCCAGAGCTTACTGTTTTCTCCGCTGCTGGAACACAGATATATTCTGCACCGCTAAATTACACACTGTTTGATATAGCCGCAGACGGCTCACTGATAGAGCCAACCTCACAACTATCTCGCCAAAACGCACTGTTCGAGTTTCTATTTGTATGCTTGCAAATGATTGCAACTGCATTCGTGATATGTATAGCACTTCTGTTCAACTTACGTGTATTAAAATACACACGCTATGTTATGGCAAAACAAAAGAAAGCTAAGAAAAAAGAAAAAGATAAACAAGACCGCAAGCGACAAGAGGACGAAAGAAAACTAGCAGAACGAAAACGTATAGAAGATGCTAAGAAAAAACGTGAGCAGGAAGAACGTAACAAGAAAAGGAGCACCACTCTGCAACCAAAGCAGAGAGATGACAATGATAATATCATGATGACACGCACCACTCCACCTACCAATCGTGGTATGAATAATGTTGTTAAGCTTTTCCCAGACAATACATAATTATGCGCAAATAGACCCACATATTATATTCACGGGCTGTACCGCACAACGTGGCGCAGCCTGTTTTCTTGAAAAACACACTGAATGGAGATTGTTTATGGATAACAATGATATCAAAATACAAATTGAGGAACTAACAAAAAAGGTTGCTTACCACGCTGATAGATACTATAACCAAGATAGCCCAGAGATAAGCGACTATGACTATGATAAGCTTTTTCACAAATTATTGGAGCTAGAGGAAGCTCACCCAGAGTACAAGCTCTCCACCTCCCCCACAGTGCGTATAGGTGGCAGTGCCCAGAATACCTTTGCGCCAGTGGAGCATATAGTGCAGATGGGCTCTCTGCAAGATGTCTTTTCTATCGAGGAGCTACGCGATTTTGACAAGCGTGTGCGTGACACAGTGCCCAGCCCAGAATATGTTGTAGAGCACAAGATAGACGGGCTATCAGTTTCTCTGCAATACGAAAATGGTGTTTTCACTGTTGGCTCTACCCGCGGCAATGGCTTTGTGGGTGAGGATGTAACTGCAAACCTACGCACTATTCGCAGTATACCACTAACGCTACCCACACAGCTACCACAGCTAGAGGTACGTGGCGAGGTATATATGTCACAGAATAGCTTTGAGCAGTTAATATCAAAACAGGAGCTTGCAGGTGAGCAACTTGCAAAAAACCCACGCAATGCTGCTGCTGGCTCGCTAAGACAAAAAAACGCAAAAATAACTGCACAGCGCAAACTTGATATCTTCTGCTTTAATATACAGCAGATAGACGGTGCAGATATAGACAACCACACACAGTCGCTGGACTACCTAAAAGAGCTTGGTTTTGTTGTTTCTCCGTCTTACTGTGTTTTTGATAATATAGAGGATGTCATTGCCGAGATAGAAAAGATTGGCAACAACCGTGGTGAGTATAGCTATAGTATAGATGGCGCTGTGGTTAAGGTAAATAATTTCGAGCAACGCACAACGCTCGGTGGCACTGGCAAATATCCCAAATGGGCAGTAGCATATAAATACCCACCAGAGGAAAAAAACAGTGTGCTACTGGACGTAGAAATAAACGTAGGGCGCACAGGTGCTATAACACCTACAGCGGTTTTCGAGCCTATAAACCTTGCTGGCACTACCGTCAGCCGTGCAGTGCTACACAACCAAGACTTTATAGACGAAAAACAAATAGCAATAGGTGACACCATAGTAGTGCGAAAAGCTGGCGACATAATACCAGAGGTTGTAAAGGTGCTAGAGCACTGTGGTAACGAAGTTTACAAGCTACCACAAAGCTGCCCCTCCTGTGGTGCAGAGGTAGTAAAAGACAGCGAGCAAGCTGTAGTAAGATGTGTGAATATGGACTGCCCTGCACAGCTAGTGCGCGGTGTCATCCACTTCTGCTCACGAAATGCTATGAATATTGATGGCATGGGTGACGCAATATGTGCAATGCTAATAGATGAAAAACTTATAACTTCTGTTGCTGATTTATATACACTCAGCGCAGATGACTTGATTGGTAGAGAGGGTTTTGCAAAGCGAAAAGCCGAAAAACTAATAACTGCCATAGATGGCTCCAAGACAAACAAACTAGGGCAGTTGCTATTTGGGCTGGGCATACCAAATATCGGCGAAAAAGCTGCCAAGCTACTAGCTGATAAATTCGGTGATATCGACAGCATAATATCTGCAAGTGCAGAAGAAATAGCAGAGATAGATGGATTTGGTGGAGTTATGGCGCAGTCCGTGGCTAGCTATTTCTCTGATGACAAAAAGCGTGTATTAATAGAAAAGCTAAAGTCTGCTGGGGTAAACACAGCCACAGAAAAAACTGCAACAGGCGATAAACTAGCTGGTCTGACATTTGTTATAACAGGCACACTGCCATCTATGGGACGCAAAGAAGCTGCCGAGCTAATAGAGCAGAATGGTGGCAAGACCTCGTCCTCTGTATCCAAGAATACTAGTTACCTACTAGCCGGCGAAGAGGCAGGTAGTAAGCTAACAAAAGCAAATTCACTAGGAATAACTGTAATAACAGAGCAAGAACTACTTGAAATACTTGGCAATTAGTAGTACAATAGCGAGGTAACACAATGGTTCAGGTTTTGCCTGTTAAACGCAACTTCACTTCACGGTGATTAAGAGAACTAATTTCATTAAATTTTGTGCCGATACTGTGGAAAATAAACACTCATCGGCGGAATGGAGTATCATTATGGAAAATATCGATATAAGGCACGTTGCTAAACTAGCAAAACTACGCCTTGACCCCGACAAGCTAGAAACTTTTGAGCATCAAATGCAAGATATACTAGCTATGGTGGATAACCTGCCTGCGCTAGAGGGCGTGCTCTCACCAGACCCTGACAACTGTATGGAGCTACGCAAAGATGAGGTTTTGCCATCTCTACGCCGTGATGCAATGCTGAAAAATGCACCAGAAACTGCTGCTGGCTGTGTGGTTGTTCCACAAACTGTAGAATAAGTCCACCACTTTATAACACTGCACAAGAAAGGACATAAATAAATGAATTTATATGAATTTTCAGCTAGTGACCTGCACGAAATGCTGATAAACAAAAAAACTAGCGCAGTAGAGGTTACAAAATCTGTTTTTGCGCAAATAGATAGTTGCGAGGACAAAATAGGTGCTTACGTAACACTTAACCGCGAAAATGCTCTTGCATCTGCCGAGAGTGTTGACAAAAAGATAGCTAATGGCGAGCATATTGCGCCACTTGCTGGTATACCTGTGGGTGTAAAAGACAATATCTGTACAAAAGATTTGCTAACTACTTGCTCCTCCAAGATGCTACACAATTTTATTCCACCATATAATGCTACCACTGTGGAAAAGCTTATCGAAAATGATATTGTTATCACTGGTAAGCTAAATATGGACGAGTTCGCTATGGGTTCATCTTGCGAAACATCTTACTTTAAGAAAACAAGAAACCCACATAATATAGACTATGTTCCAGGTGGCTCTTCTGGTGGCTCTGCTGCTGCTGTTGCCGCTGGCGAGGCTATCCTAACACTTGGCTCTGACACTGGTGGTTCTATCAGACAGCCTGCTTCTTACTGTGGGCTAATCGGTCTTAAACCTACTTATGGCTCTGTTTCTCGTTATGGGCTAGTTGCTTTTGCATCTTCACTGGACCAGATAGGCCCAATGGGTAGAACAGTTGCCGACGTTGCAAACCTATACAGTGCTATTTGTGGGCATGATAGACGTGATGCCACTTCTACTAATAGAGAATACTCAGACTTTGCAAGCCTACTTAATGCCGATGTTAACGGTCTGCGTATTGGTATACCAAAAGAATATTACAATGACGGCGTTTTGCCAGAGATAAAAGAAAAAGTACAGTCTGCACTGCGTGAGCTAGAGAGCAAGGGCGCAAAACTTGTTGACATCTCACTACCCTCTACAGATAGCGCACTAGCTGCATACTATATACTTTCCTCAGCCGAGGCTTCCTCAAACCTTGCTCGTTTTGACGGTGTACGCTATGGCTACAGAACAGAAAGTTTTGACAGCCTAAATGATATGTACGAGAAAAACCGTAGCGAGGGATTTGGTGACGAGGTTAAACGTAGAATAATGCTTGGTACTTTTGTGCTTAGCGCTGGACACTTCGACGCTTATTACAACCGTGCAAAACTACTACAAAAGCAAATACTAAGTGAGTTTATGAAAGCATTTGAGCTATGCGATATCATCGCTACACCAACAACACCTGATGTTGCTTTTAAAGTTGGCGAGAAGATTGATGACCCTCTTAAAATGTACGCAAATGATGTTTGTACCACTGCTACTAACATAGCTGGACTACCTGCTATTTCTGTGCCTTGTGGCGATATTGGCGGCTTGCCTGTAGGTCTACAGTTTATAGGCGCAAAATTTGCAGAGCAACAGCTATTCAACGTTTCTTTCGCACTAGAACAAAGCTATGGCAAACTCTGCAAAGTTGCTATTATATAAGGAGGGCTGAGTGATGAATAAAAATTATACGACCGTTATCGGTTTGGAAGTTCACGCAGAGCTGAATACCAAAACAAAAATATACTGTGGCTGTAAAAACTCGTTCGGCTCCGAGGTTAACGCCAACTGTTGCCCCGTGTGTATGGGACTACCTGGCGCACTACCAACACTTAACGAAAAAGTTGCAGACTATGCTATAAAGATGGGCTATGCACTTAACTGTAGCATCAACAACACAACAAAAGCAGACCGCAAAAACTACTTCTACCCCGACCTGCCAAAGGCATACCAAATTTCCCAGTTTGATATCCCACTGTGTGCAAATGGATATGCAGATGTACTACTGGGCGAAAATGGCGAGACCAAGCGCATAGGCGTTACACGCATACACATAGAGGAAGATGCTGGTAAGCTTATCCACGCTGATGGCTATGAGGGCAAGACACTTGTTGACTACAACCGCTCCAGTGTTCCACTGATAGAAATTGTATCCGAGCCTGATTTGCGCTCTGCCGCTGAGGCAAAAGCATACCTAGAAACTATACGCTCCATACTGCAATATCTGGATATATCTGACTGTAAAATGCAGGAAGGTTCTATCCGCTGTGACGTTAATGTATCTGTTCACCCAACAGGTAGCGACACTTTCGGCACACGTTGCGAGATGAAAAACGTCAATGGCTTTAGCAATGTTGTTGCAGCTATCGAGTATGAGTCTAGCAGGCAGATAGAGGTTATAGAAAATGGTGGTGTTATAAACCAAGAAACACGCAGGTGGGATGCTGTCAAAGGTGTTAGTGTACTGCTACGTAGCAAGGAAGATGCACAGGACTACCGCTATTTCCCAGAGCCTGATTTGCTTACTATCCACATAACTGACGAGCGCTTATCCGAGCTAAGAGCAGAAATGCCAGAGCTCCCTAACGCTAAGCTACTACGCTTTATGAATGACTACAAGCTACCTCATTATGACTCTAGCTTGTTTATAGATTCCCCAGAAAAGGCTGAGTATTTCGAGAATTGTATGTCCACTAATAAATGTGGTGCAAAAAATATTGCTAACTGGATACTTGGCGATATCTCCGCTGTTATGAACGAGAAAAACATTACTCTTGCAGATATACCTGTAACTCCAGAAAAGCTATGCAAGCTTGTTGCTTTGATAGAAGACAAGACAATATCCAACACTGCTGCTAAGACTGTTTTTGAGGCTATGCTACAGGGCGATGTAGAGCCTGCCGATGTTGTAAAAGAGAAAGGTCTTGCACAAATCAGCGATACTTCTGCGCTTGAGGCTATAGTGAGCGAAGTTATTGCTAACAACGAGAAATCTATCACTGACTATAACAATGGCAAGACTAACGCACTTGGTTTCCTTGTTGGGCAGTGCATGAAAGCATCTAAAGGTCAGGGAAACCCTGCTATTATGAAGGAGCTTTTGCTAAAAGCTATTGAGGGGTAGGATTTCTTCGCTGTTGTCTTAGGGTGATAGTTTCTACTTCTGTGATTACCCTGTGCTAGGTGACACTCTCTGCCCTTTTTCGTTACTTGTACGTCACGAGTCGGGAACGCCCGACAGCGTA
>CAYJFF010000132.1:0-6905 GCA_964369345.1 uncultured Oscillospiraceae bacterium | reverse complement strand
GGTTTTGTGCCTGTGGATAAAAGAGAGCAGGAGGGTGGTTTGTGATGAAAAACCTGATTTTTGATGTAGAAACCACCCTAATTAACCTGTTCCAGACTGGGTTTGCAAGTGTTAATGATAGCGGGATAAAACAGCTAGAGCAAACAGCACAGAGCTGTAGCAGGCACAACCTAACACTGCTCGCGGACGAGATATCTGCACTGGCTGTGCTACTGGCAAAAGAAAAAAACAGTGATAACCTGCTAGTTATCACGCAAAAAACACTACATATTACTAGGTGTGTAAATATACTCAAGCAAAAAATAAGCTATGATGAGCTTGGTGGGTACTAGCAGTACCACTTATGTCTAAATAAGTACCACTCATAGAAAAACTATGGACAAGCACTGGAATTTATATATAATTATATTGTGGTTGAGGTGAGCAATATCACCCATGATAAAAATAAAGTGAGGTTTAGTGATGAGAGAAAGATTTAATAGCAACCTGAGCGATATTAACCTGAGTAGTCTGGAAAGGGCACTCAACAACTGTCGTATAGACAAGTATAACGTAAAAACAATAATGACTGCCGCTGGTATGAGTAACCTTGATGAGGCACTAAAAAAACTGGACACAGTAACACGAGAAAAGAACGTGTACACATATCACTTTATGGATATTTCATCTACATTCATAAGAAGCGGTACTTTCTCTTTTGTTTTCAAGGTTATGTGCCAGCTAATAGGCAAGCAAGAGACAATAAACAAGTTGACTGGCTATGGCTCACTAACAGATAAAATGCTGGACCAACTAGACGAAGAAGATGCTATAGAAATCTGCACAAGACAGCTAAACTGGGCTGGATTTTCTGGTATTTCTACAGAAACAGCGTGTGCTATTAAATATCTGCAATCACTGGACAAGGAAAAAGCTGTGGCACTGGTAACAAACGCATATAACAATGATGATGTTTCTTTCCACACAACAATAGCGCTTATCTGTGTTTATATACACCGTGATGATGTAGCAGCGTGCTTTAATTTTCAGGCAGATTTGCACGGCTATATAAAAGCACTTGCAGACAAAACAGGCTCAAAAGCAATGGACGCAATCAATAACTTTGTGCTAGAAAAAGATATAGCAGACAAAGCCCTTATAAAAGAAATGCACAAGCTACTCTGCACACAGAAAACAGGGGCGCTATCCAGTATGGGTCTTGTGGCACTTTGCGCATTTAACAAGAGCCCGTTCTTGGCAAAATTCTCTGCTATACTACTAACAAGTGGTGTCCAGATTTTTGGTAACCGTTTGATACAAACTGCAAAGGACGAATATTTTGCAGTGCTAAATGTTAATATGACACATTTCATAGCATTTATAAACCGTCTGCCAAACAGAGAGGCTTTCCTAATACGCTCAAACACTAGCTTTGTCAAGTATTTTGCAGAGGATACCACACTTAATGACAAGTGCATAGCAGACTATGTCAGCGACCTGGAAAACACAAATGCAAGCAAGGACTTTGTCCTAGGCAACTGTGATATGAGCGAGCTTTTGTTTGATTTTAACCCAGATGGGCGACAAAGGCTGTATGCTGCACAAGATGTACTAGAGGTCTACAAGGCGCTTTTTGGGGATAACGAAATGGCGGCTAGGCTGAATTTCTTGATTAAACTATTTATCTCCTACTACGATATGCCTATAGAGGTACTGGAGGGGTTTGTAAAATACAACGCAAACGATGATACTATAAAAGCTAAGTTTGCAACATTTATAGGCAACGAAACAATAACAGACTTTAACAAATCGATTATATCTGGCAAGCCAAACAGAAAAGTAAATGCCGCAGTAGCTATATTCAAGGGTAAAACAGAGCTAATAGACGAGCTAATGAGCGACTATAAAAACAAGAGCATAGAGAGCAGGTTTTTGCTGGTGCTAGTGCTTGGCGACAACCTTGATACACATTTCGAGGCGTTTTCTAAGATTAACGAAAGCTCCAAGACTATACAGCTAGCTATCGCAAAAGTTTACAAAGACAACACATACCTTGCAGATGCAGAGCTTGAAAAACTAAAAGACAAGAAACAGGCTACAAGAAAATCAGCATTTAATCTGCTGAAAATGGCATATGGTAGCAAGTATAATGCACAGATAGAAGAAGCTATGGAAGCAGAAACTAACGAGAAGCTAAAGCTAGAAATGCAGGACCACTTAAACACACTGGAGAACATAGACGAGAATGATGTAAACATCACAAAAGCTGTAGAAACACTGATTAAAAACCGCAAAAAAGTAGAGTTTGCATACCGTGATATGCCAGAAGTGCGCGACATTAACGGTGCAGTTGCAACAGAAGAATATCTGCTTGCGTGTATGGTAGCATATGCAAATGAGCCTGTAGCTGGTGTGTCTTTCCTTGGTGCTGTGCTTGCAAAACAGCTAAATGAGAGTGATTTCGAGAACTTTGCACAGCAGGCGTTCTATAACTTTATGGACGACGGTGCAGAGGCTAAGAAAAAATGGGCAATATACTTCAGCTCCATACATGGCGGCTTTACCATGGTAGAAACGCTAAAATCCCAGATAGCAAAATGGGCGGAGAACTCCCGTGGTGCTATAGCTGGCGAGGCTACAAAGGCACTAGCGCTAAACCCTAACCCACTAGCACTGCTAACAGTAGATGCTATGAGCAGAAAGTATAAGTTCAAGCAAGTGAAAAACGCCGCTGTTGATGCTATGGAGTTTGCAGCAGAACAGCTAAAAATCACCAAAGAGGAGCTATCGGACAGGATAGTGCCAAACCTTGGTTTTGATGATAGCATGAAAATGGTGTTTGACTATGGTAGCAGAAAGTTTGATGTATTCCTAAACACTGCGCTAGAGCTAGAAGTATATGACGAGAAAAACAAGAAGATAAAGAGCCTGCCAGCTGTCGGCAAGAATGATGATGCTGACATTGCTAGCGAATCTCTAAAGCAGTTTAAAGAGCTGAAAAAACAGCTAAAAGCAACTGTAACCACACAGCGTGACCGCCTAGATATGGCACTATCTGACGGTAGAAAGTGGACAAAAGAGGCATACGAAAACCTATTTGTAAAGAACCCAATAATGCATCAGTTTGCTATTGGTCTTGTGTGGGGTATATACGAGGATAACAAGGTGGTTGGGTCTTTCCGCTATATGGAGGACGGTAGCTTTAACAGCTCTGACGAGGACGAAGTAGAGCTAACAGAAGGTATGATTATCGGCATCTTGCACCCACTAGAGATGGACGAGGAGCTACTATCTACATGGAAAGAACAGCTATCCGACTACGAGGTTATTCAGCCACTTGTACAGCTAGAGAGAGATATTTATCAGCCAACCGACGAGGAGAAAAAAGGCGCTGATGCTACAGCATTTGCAGGCAAGGTGATGAGCCCTGCAACACTATCCAACAAAATGCTTGCACAGGGCTGGTCCCGTGGTGAGATTATGGACGCTGGTTTCTTCGAGGCATTTATAAAAGTCAATGAGCAACTGGGTATTTGTGCACAGCTATGCTTCTCTGGCACCTGTGTGGGCTACTACGAGGACGGCCCTTGTACTACAAAACAGGTTAAATTTTACAAGATACAGCACCACGAGCTTGGCGAATGGGGTCGCAAAGACGAGCACTACTTGCCAATATCCGAGGTAAATAGCAAATTCTATAGCGAGGTACTTGTTCAGGTTGCAAAAGCAACTGCCACTAGCACAGAAACTAATACAGACTGGCGAACAACAAGATAACACAAACGCAAAACAGCGGAGAGTAGCACAAAACTATTCTCCGCTGTTTTTATTTTATTCTATTTTTTATCACGCATATATCGCTCATCAACATACACGCTTACACTGCCACTATGTACTGGGAAAGTAGCACAGCCATCTCCGCCTACTACTATTTTGTCGCTGATATTTCCCATGCAGTCCACCATTGTGCACCCTATGAATTTCTCACCCATGCACATATGCAGTGCGCCACCAGTGCTGTCCGTCATCACCACTGCCAGCCCAGAATATATGTATTCGTCCTCGCCCATTCTTGTAAAGCCAATGATATTTTCATTATCAAAGTAGTCTAGTTGCTCACCATACGCAAGGTCGTAGCGTACACGCAACATAGTGCACAGGCTATCCCCCACAGCCGATATATTATCGTGTGGTATGCCATACAGGTCACCATAAAAAACACAGGGTATGCCGCTCTCTCTTAGCAAAATAAGCGAATATGCGTGTAGCTTGAACCAGCCACCCACCCAGCTTTCCAGTGCCTGTCCAGGCTGTGTATCGTGGTTATCCACTATTGTAACAGCCCTGTTAGGTCGCTCTTTTACCAGTGTGCCATCCAGTATCCTGCGCATATCAAAGCCACCGTGGCTGGACGATGCCTTGTGTAAATTATAGTGCAATGGTACATCAAACAGGTGCATGGTATGTGCTGTTTTGTTAAGATAATAAATGAGTGTAGGCAGTGAATTATTCCAGTATTCACCCACAGCAAACAGCTCCCTGCCACTATAGTTGCGCATTTGCCAGAACCAATCCATAATCTTGGGGAAATTGATATGTTTTACAGCGTCTAGCCTAAATCCGTTTACACCTGTGATATCAAGGTACCACTTGCCCCAGCTGATAAGCTCGTTATAAGTTTCTACGTCGTGCAAGTCTAGGTCTGCACCCATTAGGTAGTCATAATTACCATTTTCTATGTCTACTTGGTCGTCCCAGTTCTTGCCACAGAATAGATATAGTGCTTGCTTACCTGTTAGGTCGTCCCAGTCACAGCCGTCAAAATGCTTGGCACTCCACACAAAGTCCGAGTACTTGCCATTTCTCTGTGGGAATGTAAACTTTGTCCATGCAGATATATCCCTCTCGCCCTCTAGCACGCTCCTGTTCTTGTTGTTATATATTTTCGCGTGCACCATCTCGGTTTCGTCTGCGCCCATCCTGTGGTTAAATACAACATCTGCATACACACGTACGCCGGCACGCTGTAGTGCTTTTATAGCAGATAAATACTCGTCTTTAGTGCCATATTTTGTTGCCACAGAGCCTTTTTGGTCAAACTCACCCAAGTCATACATATCATACACACCATAGCCAACATCTCCTCTACCTCCAGCAGCTTTGTATGCAGGTGGTAGCCAAATTTCTGTAATGCCGAGCTTTGCAAGTGCAGTTGCCTCATCTGTAGCTTTGCGCCACAGCGTGCAGTCGTCAGGTAGGTACCATTCAAAAAACTGTATCATCGTGCGGTTTCTCATAAGTCGTCCCCTTTCATACTCCTTGTTCTGGCTTTTGGTTTTAATATATAACTGTTTGCCTTTCTTTAATTAATCAAGTCCCTCGCCTTTGCTAGCAGGATATCTCTTTCGTTTGGTATCTCCTCGCTTACTACGCTCTCCATAATAGTTGCGAGTATCTGCCCTATCTCCTTGCCCTGTGGCACACCTAGCTGTATCAGGTCATATCCACTAATGGCAAGCTTGGATAGGTTATAGCACTCGTCATCTGCTATAATCTCGTCTATAAGCAAGCCGATTTTGTCGCAGTTTTCCAGCCTTTCTGCTAGTCCCAGCCCAGTCTTTGCCATATCATCAGCACGTTTTACTTCTAGCAGTCTTTGTAGCTGTGCAGTGCCTATTTTATTAAGCCAACGCTTGATACTCTTCTTGCTTGCCGATAGTTGTGTGTCGTGAAAAAGCACCAGTTCTTTTACATTTGCCCTTGTTGCGTTATCATATTTTAGCCGTCTTAGTATCACACGTGCCATGTCTTTGCCTATCTTTGCGTGAGCATAAAAATGTCCTACGCCTTTTTCGTCCTCTGTGTAGCACTGTGGTTTTCCTACGTCGTGTAGTAGCACTGCCAGCCTAATCACCAAATCTTTCGGGCTGTGTGACAGTGCCTGTATACTGTGTTCCCAAACATCATAGCAATGGTGTGGGTTGTTCTGCGCAAATCCTATCATATCCCTAATCTCTGGTATAAACACAGCAAAGACATCTGCATATTCTCTGAGAATATCCACCGCGCCATCACTAACGAGTAGCTTGGACAGCTCTACATTTATTCTCTCGGCTGCTATATTGCTAAGCAAGCCGGATAGCCTGTGCACTGCCTGTGCAGTTTTTGGCGATATATCAAAGCCATAACACGCCGCAAACCTTAGCGCACGCATTATCCTCAGTGCGTCCTCAGAAAAACGCTCGTCTGCGTTGCCCACAGCAGATATAATGCCATTTTGCAGGTCCTCACTGCCATTATAATAGTCCACTATCCCTGTACGTGGGTTGTACGCCATAGAATTTATAGTAAAATCACGCCTTGCAAGGTCTGTTTTCAGCTCTTTTACAAACATCACGCTATTCGGTCTTCTGTGGTCGGTATATTCGCTCTCTGTTCTGTATGTCGTTACTTCAAAACCCTCACCATCAAGCATTATTGTCACTGTTCCGTGCTTTAAGCCCGTTTCTATGACATGGTATCCCTCAAAGCTTGCTATAGTCTGGCTGGGGGTTGCATCTGTGCAAATATCATAGTCGCTTGGTTCTTTCCCCAGTAACATATCCCTAACACAGCCACCTACCAGATATGCCTCGTAGCCGTTTTCTTCCAATATATTAATAATTTCTTGTGCTTTTGTTGGTATATTATATCTCATACTTGTGCCCCTTTATTACTCTATGTTCCTATGTCTAGTTTCTTCATTGGTGGGGTGGTAGTTTCTACCCTTTTTGGGTGACACTTTCTACCTCTGTGATTACTCTGTCCAGCGTGCCGCTGTAGGCACTCCACCACGCACAGTCGGGCAGCCCCGACAGGCACTCCACCACGCACAGTATGCTAGATGAATAAATCTTGTTTTGGTGGTGGGTTAAACTATAAATTAG
>CAYJFF010000131.1:0-6972 GCA_964369345.1 uncultured Oscillospiraceae bacterium | reverse complement strand
GTAGAAAGTATCACCCAAAAAGAGCAGTGATGCGCAACAAACATTTGTTATTATAAATTAGCATGTAAGTAATCTGTGGTGTTTTGCAGTGAAGTCTGGGTCACTACTTCTTTTGAGGGAGCATGACCCATATGTTTTTTGTAGACCTTTGTAAAATATGATAGGTTGTCAAAACCACATTTCCGAGCACTTTGCCCTACATTGTATTTTCCACTGGCTATAAGCTGTCTAGCAGTTGCACAGCGGGAGTAATTGATATAATCTATAACTGTAAAGCCTGTAAGTGCCTTGAATTCACGGCAAAAATAAAACTTGCTAAAGCCAATATGAGAGCAGATATCATCAACACTCATAGGTGAGTGCAGGTGATTTTTTATATAGCTGATAGCGTCTTTTACCATCTTGGTGCGCGTATAATTCTTGTCCTGTGATTTTTCATAGCTTTTGCAGTATTTTCTACAATATAGTAGAACTATCAGTATAGCAACAGCCTTTACAGCTTCGGCGAAATGGTCACTTTTGCTGTTCATTTCATCTATTATCTGCCTGTAATAGGCTATCATCTCTTTGTCGCTCAGTACTCTGTCAAAATCTCTGTCTTCTATAGAAATACCAAAATCTGCACAGAAGTCATTGTCTATAATAAGGCAGTAGTATAGGCTTTCGTCACTCACAGAGCTAATCTCGTGTATAGCACCAGAATTTACCACCGCTAGGTTATCTTTTTCCACAGTTACAGCATTGCCATTACAGCTTAAACACAGCGTGCCCTCAATGACATAAATTATCTCTAGGCTCTCGTGCCAGTGAGGTAGAAAAGACTTGTTTTTTTGAAATCTATCAAGATGGAATATTATAGGGAAGTTAGGGTTCTCGTGCTTTAGTATTTCGTATATCATTTTATTACCTTTCGTGTTACTCAGAGCAATATAGTGTTAATTATTAGCAATAAAATTGCTTTACATTTGCTGAAATACGGATATAATTTTAATTATAGTGTTATATGATTACAGTATAATACAAAACTATCATATAGGTCAACTAAAAATTTTGGAGGTAAATGTTATGTATCAGTTTCCTATAGGTGTACTACTAGAATCGTTCAGATTGCCTGCAGACGAGGCGCTAGCCAAAGCTACAGAGATTGGCGTATCAGGTATACAGGTGTTTGCGACACGTGGAGAGCTTTCGTATCTTAATCTAGTTGGAGCACAGCGAAAAGAATTTTTGGATAAAGTAAAGTCACGTGGGCTTACTATATCGGCACTTTGCGGCGATTTTTGCACAGGTGGATTTTATACAAAAGAAAGAAATATTCCATTGGTAGAAAACTCGAAAAAACTAATAGAGATGGCAAAAGAGCTAGAAACAAATATTGTTACCACCCACATTGGTGTAATACCAGAGGATAGCAGTGTTGATAGATACAAGATAATGCAGGAGGCATGCGTAGAGCTTGCAGAATTTGCAAAATCTATGGATGCTCATTTTGCAGTAGAAACAGGGCCAGAAACAGCAGTGGTGCTAAAGAACTTCCTTGATAGTCTGGGCTCGGACGGAGTAGCAGTAAACCTAGACCCTGCAAACTTTGTTATGGTAACAGGTGACGACCCAACACAAGCAGTATATACACTAAAAGACTATATTGTTCACACCCACGCAAAAGATGGCGTGCGTCATTACTACAGAAATCCTGAGGCGGTGTATGGTCTGATAGAGGAAGAGATGCTAAGTAGCCGCTCATTTACTGAGATGCCACTAGGAGAAGGTACTGTAGACTTTAAAAGCTATTTTGCAGCACTAGATGAGATAGGCTACAAAGGTTACTTGACTATAGAGCGTGAAGTGGGCGAGGACCCAGTGAAAGATATTATAACAGCAGTAGATTTTATAAAGAGCCACATAAAATATTAATAGGGAGTAAAGCAAATGGATAAGATTAAAGTAGCTGTCATTGGTACAGGTAGCATATCTAACGAGCACATAAGAGCATATCAAAAAGATGATAGAGTAGAGCTATACGCTTTTTGTGATATCAATGAAACTCGTCTTAAAGAAATGGGCGAAAAATATGGCGTAACAAAGCTATTTACTGATAAAGATGCAATGCTAGCAGAACTACCAGAAATAGATGCAGTAAGTGTATGCACATGGAACAGCGCACATGCAGAGTGCTCAATAGCTGCGCTAGAGGCTGGTTGCAATGTTATTTGTGAAAAACCAATGGCGATGTCTGCGGCAGAAGCAGAAACAATGCTAGAAGCTGCTAAAAAAGCAGGCAAACTGCTAATGGTAGGATTTGTTCGTAGATATGGTAACGACTGCGAAATTCTTAAAGATTTTGTAGACAAAGACTATTTCGGCGATATTTACTACACAAAAGCTACATATTTGCGTAGAAACGGTGCGCCAGGTGGTTGGTTTGGAGATATGTCACGCTCTGGTGGCGGCCCGATGATAGACTTGGGTGTGCATATCATAGACTTGACTAGATATGTACTAGGCAACCCAAAACCAGTATCTGTTTATGGTGCAACTTTCAACAAGCTAGCTAACCGTACAAACTTAAAAGGAGTCAAAAAAGACTATGTCTCCTGTGGTAGCTCCGACGAAGATGTTTTTGATGTAGAGGACTTAGCGTCTGCTATGATAAGATATGATAATGGTGCTGTTGTTTCAGTAGAAGCAGCATTCTCACTAAATATAAAGAGCCCAATGGGTCTTGTAGAGTTCTTTGGCACAAAAGCAGGTGCAAAACTGAGCCCAGAGCTTGAGATTTTTACAGAGATTAACGACTACATGGTAGATGTACAGCTTGATGCACCTACAGCTCTTAGCTTCGAGGGACTATTTGAAAATGAAATTCGCCACTTTATTGACTGCGTTGGTGATGGAGCAGAGTGCTTGTCCCCAGCAGTGGATGGTGTAGAGATTATGAAAATACTGGACGCTATATATGAATCTGCAAGGACTAAGCATGAAGTGATTTTGGGTTAATCCTTGTATACCAATAGAGTGCTAAAAGATAATATCATTTTGGGAGGCTGTCACAAAGAAAATTTGTGATAGCCTCCCATTTTTTTATCTATTTAATTAAAATATAAGCAAAATAGCTTATAGCCTAGAAAACTACTGTGCTGTAAACAGTTTTGTACACTCGACTGCTTTGTGCCAATTTGTCACATAGTGCGCTACAGTTTCACGGTTCATCTGTGGCGTATATGTCTTGCCCTGTAATAATTTTTCTTTAATCTCGGCTTTGTCTTTCCAAAAACCAACAGCAAGCCCAGCCAAAAATGCTGCACCTAGTGAGGTAGTCTCACTGATAACAGGACGTCTAAGTGGTATCCCCAATATATCTGACTGAAACTGCATCATCAGGCTATTTGTGCTTGCACCACCGTCAACTTTCAGCGAGTTTACAGATATACCAGTGTCTTCTGTCATGGTGTCTATAACATCCTTTGTTTGGAACGCTACAGCCTCCAGTGCCGCCCTGATTATATGGCTGGGTGTGGTAGAGCGTGTAAGCCCAAACATTGTTCCACGTGCATACATATCCCAGTGCGGTGCGCCCATACCTGTAAATGCAGGTACCAAGTAAACACCACCATTATCTGGCACTTTTGCAGCAAGAGACTCGCTCTCCTTAGCTTCATTAATGAATTTTAGGTCATCACGTAGCCATTGTATCACAGCACCACCTACAAAGACACTACCCTCGATAGCGTACTCTGTTTTTCCTTTTTCTGATGCCGCCATAGTTGTCAGTAGCCCTTTCTTGCTTTCGATGAACTTATCACCTATATTCATCAGCGTAAAGCAACCTGTGCCATATGTGTTTTTTACATCACCTTTTTCAAAACAAGCTTGTCCAAACAGTGCTGCTTGCTGGTCACCTGCCATACCACAGATGGGTATTTCTGTGCCCTGTATGTTAATATACGAGTATATCTCACTGCTACTTTTAACCTCTGGCAACATCGATAGTGGGATATTTAGCTTGTTTAGTATTTTCTCGTCCCACACCTTGTTTTTTATATCAAACATCATAGTACGTGACGCGTTTGTATAGTCTGTGACATGCGTTTTACCATTTGTGAGTTTCCACACCAGCCATGTATCCACTGTACCAAAGAGCAGTTCACCTCTATCTGCTTTCTCCCTTGCACCCTCGACATTATCTAGTATCCATTTTATTTTTGTCGCAGAGAAATACGCATCTATAACTAGCCCAGTTGTGAGCCTGATATAATCATCAAAACCACTGCTTTTTAGTTCCTCACATATATCGGCTGTTCGTCTACACTGCCATACTATAGCGTTGCAGATAGCTTGTCCTGTGTTCTTGTCCCACACAATAGTCGTTTCTCGCTGGTTGGTGATGCCGATACCTGCAATATCGCTAGGGCTTATGCCACTCTTTACTATAGCATCAGTAAGCACATTGTACTGGTAGATGTATATATCACTTGGTCGTTGCTCTACCCAGCCAGGTTGTGGAAATATCTGTGGAAACTCTTTTTGTGATGTAGACACTACGTTTAGCTCTCTGTCAAAAATTATACAGCGTGAGCTAGTTGTTCCTTGGTCTAGTGCTACTATAAAATCTTTCATAACAACCTCCTGATTTTATGCATAATATTAGGCGAGTTACCACGACTTGCTAGTGGGAGTCACAATTCTACCACCAAGCACAGAAAATTTTGCCACACTACGCTAATACTTTAGTGCATATCTTGATAGATAGCATTATGTGGGCTTGGGTACGCTCTTTGTTTGGTGAATTTTAAGTTTGCGTGTTTCTCATAACCATAATTTTGCCATAGCTATGGACATCTCCCCAGCGCAGGAGTATAGCAGATATAGCTGTCCGTTTTCTTTGTAAATATATGGGTCACGTAAGTGATTAACAGTACCATATACTGGACCATTATGGGATAACTCTAGTGGCTCTAGTGCGCCTTCGTACTCGGTTTCTGGCCGTAGCACCTCTACAGGCTCGTCAATGAACCACTCTGTCCAGTCGCCAGTGGTGACAAGGTTACTCATATATATACGCTCTGGTGCCTGCTCTTTTACTGTATAAAACAGCTTGATATTGCCACTTTCTTGGTATACTGCAAGATGTCGGACATCTTGTTCTCTATATAAAAATGGTATATTTTCCCAGTTTGTTAGACCGTCCCTAGAGCGATTAATACCGTCCCTCATGGTCACTGCATAGAAGTAATCATCTTTCTTAAACACCCTAAAGTAGAATTTGCCAATAATCTCTGGCAATGCGGTGAAGTTAATACCATCATCAGATACCGCAACCCTAGAGAATTGTCCAGGGATACCTTTTGACATACCATGATAATACATATAAAACTTTTTCTCTGCATGGTTTATATATATGTCTGGGGAAGCTATATGTCCGTTAAAATGTGAATTTTCTAGTGACAAAACTCCTTTAGTGTATATGCTCCACTTGTCGTCCAGCTCATTATTATATGCTAGCCTAATAAACTTGCCTGCATGGTGCGCAAAGTATAGGTAATACTTGCCTAGTGGATTTTCTACCCAGTCAGGCACTTTTATCAGTGTTGCTCCATTTATATTATCGCCGATGGACTCGTCCATTTCTTGTGTAATAATTGGTTTACCAAACATTCGCTCAACTTTGATCATAACCAGCCCCTTCTTAATAAATATTTTTGTATTATCGCATTTTGCTTTAAGTTTAAAAGTGATACTTACAAAAGAGATATGTACTTTTCTAAATTCTCTTTACCTATAGTTATTCCTGCGATACAGTCTTCTGGGCCTTCAAACTCTATCGAAACATAACCATCATAGCCTATCCTGTCTAGCGCACGCAAGCACTGCAATACTGGCACATCTCCGTGCCCTATAATAGTGCCTCTTAGGAAATTTCCACCCCTGCTTAGGAAAAAATCATTTCCAGGGTTTGTTTCGTTGCCACTCTTAACTATAAAATCTTTTGCATGTACGTGGAACGCATATGGTGCACACCTACCGACTGCCACTCCTGGCGCGTCATCAGCACACATAAAATTACCTATATCAACCAGCAAGCCAAAGTTTTCATCAGCGACTGTATTAACCAGCTTTTCAACACGCAAGCTATCTTGCGAAAAATATCCGTGGTTTTCTGTAGTAGTGCGTATGCCTTTTGTTTTTGCGTACGCTGTGACTTCTTTACAAGCTTTTGCTATCAGGTCTATTACATTGTCATAGCCTTTCCACAGCCTCGGGTTTGGCCCAGCAGTAACGTCGTGTCGCATGCATTTGCTACCTAGTATCTCTGCAATATCCACTTCTTCTTTAAGCTTTGCAACTTCATCATCATAATCATTGTTTACAAGCTCGGCACTTGTGGAGTAGTTAGAAACAACAAGCCCCACTTCATCACATTTTGCTTTTAATGCTCTAGCGTGATTTTGTTTATCTTCTACATCAATAAAAGCGTGTATGCTGAACTCGATAGAAGCAAACCCCATTTCTTTTGTTTTTTCTATGCACTCAAAAATAGTTAGCTTGCCGGATTTTATATACTGCATGAAGCTGTAGGTGCTTACTGATAGTTTCATATTTCTATACTCCTAAATTCTTATTTGCTGATACCGCCTGTTGCTGTATGAGTAATATGGTGTTGGCTTTTTTGCTATGTATAGTATATATTACTATAGACAAAAAATCAATAGTACGAACAAAAAAATAGGCTAAAATTACATTGAATCTCAATATCTGCTCATACCAGCTTTGAATATACTTCTCACTAAATATCTGCTATATCTAAAGCTCACAAACTCTACTGATATTATCGATACAAGCGCTGAGAATATAAGAATTCCCATAAATGAAATAGTATGTCGTAGCAAAATGGATATTAGTAGTTGGGTATAAAAAATCGCCCCTAGCAAATGCTAGAAGCGATTGGGGTGTCGAGGTTTCTCGACTTGGCAC
>CAYJFF010000130.1:0-7068 GCA_964369345.1 uncultured Oscillospiraceae bacterium | reverse complement strand
ATTACATCTACCTCGAACACAGTTGGCGGAAAGAGAGGGATTCGAACCCTCGGTGCGCTATTAACACACACACGAGTTCCAGTCGTGCGCCTTAGACCAGCTCAGCCATCTTTCCATATATAAAATGTTTCAATCAACACTTCACAAGCAATAATTATACATTAATATGATAAAAATGTCAAGTATTTTTAAGAAAAAAAGTATCTGTAACAAATTTTTAATTTTCTAGCCGTGCTTGTTTGCAGGGGCGCTGTGATTAACACCAGCTCTCACCCCTAACAAATAAGCTATCATAGCAAAAGTTCCATTAAAGAACAAAAAAATCTTCTTTTGCCTCTATCATTGGCTTAAAAAGCACCTTACCCTGAAAAATATGTTCGCTGTATAGCTTGCGAACCCTCTCCATGTCTTTTTCTTGCACAGCCTCGTATATCTCCACATGGTATGCGAAAAAAGAATTGAGCTGGGAAATGTCGTGGAACTCAGCAGATATAGTTCTAAAGCGCTGATAGTCAGGCATTAGGTTGACAATTGTCTCCCACACAAACAATTTGTTTGCAAATATAAAAAACATCTTGTGAAACTCTGTGTCCAACTGGTAAAACTCTAGTGACTTTGTCATTATATCTTTCTGCTTGTCCTCTAGCAGCTTTCTCTGCTTGATGATTAGCAATTGTAATTTCACTAAATCCTGTTCCTGTATACAGGTTATGCAATCTTCTATAATACCCACCTCTAGCTTTTCTCTCACAAACATCAGGTCGGTGATATTACCAAGATTTATAGGTGTTATCATAGTGCCTACATTGCGGATAGGCTTTATCAAGTCATCATATTCCAGCCTTTTAAAAACCTCGCGTATTGGTGTGCGCGATACGTTAAACCGCTTAGATACGTCATTTTCACCAATTATCTGCCCTGGATATAGCGATAGCTCCAGTATTTCTTTTTTTAGTATATTATAAATATCTGTATTACTAAATATTTGTTTTTCACTCATAGTATGTACCCCCTAATGTGTATATTAGCATTGTATCACAGAAATAGTTTTTCTACAACAGCAAGAGAAAATATAAGCATTAATTGTAAATTTAGATTAAATATATATATATCCACTAGCTATTTTTCATAAAAATGCTATTTTATCAAAAAACATCTTGTATACAGGCTGTGCAGGTGCTATAATTAAGAAAAACTCTGTGCAGATTTCTGGCTAGGCTTTATACAAACTAAGCCATGCACAATGTATGGCAAACCTCGCTATATTGCTTATATTCAAGATGACAGTTACGCATTAGCGTGGTATTGTACAATGCGATAACCCAAATTTTGCCTGTGGGGGCTACCCACATCTTAATCATTCCTCTGCTTCACGATGGTTAAGACAGCAAACCTCATTATATTATTATACCGACGTGGAGCGGCAGAATGGAGTATTATTATGGAATTAAAACTAAGAGAGAATTATACTTATGACATGGTATCTTTGGGCGAAGTAATGCTAAGACTAGACCCAGGCGAGGGTAGAGTAAAAACTGCACGTAGCTTCAAAGCTTGGGAAGGCGGCGGCGAGTACAACGTTGCACGTGGCCTAAGACGTTGTTTCGGCTACAAAACTGCTGTTATCACTGCTTTTGCAGATAACGAAGTAGGCAGACTTGTGGAAGATTTTATCTTGCAAGGTGGCGTGGATACTCAGTTTATTAAGTGGGTGGACTATGATGGTATCGGCAGAAATGTTAGAAATGGTCTTAACTTCACAGAGCGTGGATATGGTATCCGTGGTGCTGTTGGTGTGTCCGACCGTGGTAACACTGCTATTAGCCAAGCTACAGTAGAAGATTTTGACTTTGAGTACATCTTTGGCACACTGGGTGTTAGATGGCTACATACTGGTGGTATCTTTGCTGCTCTTTCCGAGAACACAGCAAAAGTTGCTATCGAGGCTGTTAAAATCGCTAAAAAATATGGCACTATCATCTCCTATGACCTTAACTATCGTCCATCTATGTGGAAATCTATCGGCGGTATAGAGAAAGCTCAAGAAGTTAACCGTGAGATTGCAAAATATATCGATGTTATGATTGGTAACGAAGAAGATTTTACAGCTTGTCTAGGTCTTGAGGTTCCTGGTAATGACGAGAACCTAACAGAGCTAAACCTTGATGGTTACAAAACTATGGTTGCAAACGCAGTTAAAGAGTTCCCTAACTTCAAGATTGTTGCGACTACACTACGTGAAGTAAAAACTGCTACTATAAATGACTGGGCTGCTATGTGCTATGCAGATGGCGAAATCCATTTCTCAAAGAAATATGAGGGTCTAGAGATACTTGACCGTGTTGGTGGTGGCGATAGCTTTGCATCTGGTTTCATATATGGTATGATGAACTACGGTGACCCTGCAATGGCTGTTGAGTATGGTGTTGCACATGGTGCACTTGCTATGACAACAGCAGGCGACACATCTATGGCTAGCAAAAAAGAGGTCGAGGCGCTAGTAGGCGGAAAATCTGCTCGTGTTCAGCGCTAGTAACTAGCTTTTATAAAATAAATCCTACATAGCATATGTAAGAGAGTATTTATTATATTTAGTGCCGATATTAAACGGCAGAATGGAGCATTCATTATGAGTTTACTTGAGAAATTATCAGAAATATTTGTTATCCCAGTAGTAAAAATTGACGATGCAGAGGCGCACGCTCTACCACTTGCAAAAGCACTTTGTGCGGGTGGGCTACCTGTTGCAGAGGTTACTTTTAGGACTGCTTGTGCACCTGAGGCTATAAAAATCATGAGAGCAAACTGCCCAGAAATGATAGTTGGTGCTGGCACAGTGCTAACTACAGAGCAGGTTGACAGAGCTATGGAAGCTGGCGCACAGTTTATCGTATCTCCTGGCTTTAACCCAAAAGTTGTAAAACACTGCATAGAGAAAGATATCCCTATCATCCCTGGCTGTGTTACACCAACCGAGATAGAGATGGCTCTTGAGCTTGGACTAACTCAGCTTAAATTCTTCCCTGCTGCACAATATGGCGGTCTAAACACAATCAATGCACTTTGTGCACCATACACAATGATTAAGTTTATGCCAACAGGTGGTGTTACACTGGATAACCTACCAGAGTTTGTTAAAAACAAAAATGTAACAGCTTGTGGTGGTACATTTATGGTTACTGCTGACCTTATCAACAACAATAAGTTTGATGAGATTGAAGCAATCTGCAAAAAAGCGTGTGAAGTTGTAGCAAACAATAAATAAATACCATAATACCAAATACCTTTATAATAACTCGAGTGGATATTTTCTACTCGGGTTATTAATTTTATACTAATTATTTATTTTACTCTCATTTATACAAAATGTAATACTAAGTTGATTGACGAAAAGCAAGAATTAGTGTATTATTTCTTGTATAATAAAAAGCTAATTGGTGTATTGTGTAGAAACTGCCACCATATACGGATAAATAGAATTGGAGAAGAATATGAGCAATTTTGTGCACTTGCATCTGCATACAGAATACAGCCTGCTAGATGGTGCCTGTAGAATAAAAAAGCTAATGGAACACGTAAAAAGCATTGGGCAAACGGCTGTGGCGATTACCGACCACGGCGTTATGTATGGTGCTATAGATTTCTATAAAGCAGCAAAAGACAGTGGCGTAAAGCCGATTATAGGCTGTGAGGTGTATGTCGCGCCACGTAGCCGACACCAAAAAGAAGCAGGGCTGGACAGCAAGCCCTACCACCTAGTGCTATTATGCGAGAACAACACAGGCTACCAGAACCTTATATACTTGGTATCACGTGCGTTTACAGAGGGGTTTTACTCCAAGCCACGTATAGATGCACAACTGCTAGAGGGCCACACAGAGGGTCTTATTTGCCTTTCTGCGTGCCTAGCAGGGGAGATACCACGCGCGCTGATGAATGGCGAGTATGAAAAGGCAAAACAAGTAGCAGAAAAATACATCTCTATGTTTGGCAAAGAGCGTTTCTATATAGAGATACAGGACCACGGTATGGAGGAACAGCAACGTATTATACCAGACCTTATCAGGCTATCAAATGAAACAGGGGCGGGGCTTGTTGCCACCAATGATGCGCACTACTTGACAGCGGAGGATAGCGAGCTACACAGACTGCTGATGTGCATACAGATGAACAAGACTATTCACGACGAAAACTTGCTGGAGTTCCCAACTGGTGAGTTTTTTGTGAAGTCCGAACAGCAAATGCGTGACCTTTTCCCAAATATTCCGTCCGCTATTGAGAACACTGCAAAGATTGCAGATATGTGCAATGTTGAGTTTGAGTTTGGAAATACAAAACTGCCACTTTTCATTGCACCAGATGGCATTGATAATCATACCTACTTCCGCAAGCTCTGCTATGATGGCTTGCACAAGAACTATGGTGACAGCCCCACACAGGAGGCAAAAGATAGGCTGGAGTACGAGCTATCCGTCATTGAGCGTATGGGATATGTGGACTATTATCTGATAGTCTTTGATTTTATCAACTACGCAAAGTCCTGTGGTATACCTGTAGGCCCCGGGCGTGGCTCTGGTGCTGGTAGCATAGCAGCATATTGTGTGGGTATAACAGGCATAGACCCACTAAGGTACGGACTGCTTTTTGAGCGTTTTCTTAACCCAGAGCGTATAAGTATGCCGGACTTTGATATCGACTTTTGCTATGTGCGCAGGCAAGAAGTAATAGACTATGTGGTGCAAAAATATGGCGCAGACCATGTAGCACAGATAGTTACTTTTGGTACTATGGCGGCAAGAGGTGCACTGCGTGATGTTGGCAGAGCTATGGGTATCGGCTATGGGCTTGTAGACCAAGTAGCAAAGCTTGTGCCTATGGAGCTACACATCACACTGGAAAAAGCACTAACCTCCAGCCCCGACCTACAAAATATGGTGGGGAGCGATGCTCAAATTCGTGAGCTTGTTACGCTCGCATCAGGTGTGGAGGGTATGCCACGCCACGCATCTACCCACGCAGCTGGCGTTGTTATCACGCGTGATGCTGCCGAGAGCTATGTGCCACTATCAAAAAATGATGAGGCTATAGTAACACAGTTCCCCATGACAACACTGGAGGAACTAGGCCTGCTAAAAATGGATTTTCTGGGACTGCGCACGCTTACTGTAATATCCGATGCTCAGCAGATGATACAGCGTCATACAACAGGCTTTGACATAGAGAAGATTTCTATGGAGGACAGTGCAGTTTTTGATATGCTCACAAGCGGTGCTACACAGGGTGTGTTCCAGTTTGAGTCCGCTGGTATGCGACGCATGCTCATGCAACTAAAACCTACCTCGCTAGAGGACCTAATAGCCGCAATATCGCTATACCGTCCAGGCCCTATGGACTCTATCCCGCAGTATATAGAGAACCGCCACAATCCAGACAGGGTGCGCTATGCAACGCCACAGCTCTCCACCATACTGGACGTAACATATGGCTGTATAGTTTACCAAGAGCAGGTAATGCAGATATGCCGTGAGCTTGGTGGATATAGCTATGGGCAAGCTGACCTAGTGCGCCGTGCCATGAGCAAGAAAAAGGCAGATGTAATGGAAAAAGAGCGTGCTCATTTTATCGAGGGGTGCTCAAACAACAATATTTCTAGTAGCATAGCCAACAAAATATTTGATGATATGAGCAGCTTTGCAGCCTATGCTTTTAATAAATCCCACGCAGCTGCATATGCGCTTATAGCTTACCAAACAGCGTACCTAAAAGCACATTATCCGCGTGAATTTATGGCTGCTATTTTAACGAGCGTGCTCGATAACACCAATAAGATTATAGAGTATATAGAGGAATGCTCACGCATGGATATCAAGGTGCTACCACCAGATATTAACCAGAGCGAGCTAGGCTTTACCGTGTCTGGCGAGGATATCCGCTTTGGGCTGCGTGCTATAAAAAATCTGGGAACAGCTGTTATACGTCAGCTAATAAAGCGACGTGCAGAGCGTCCATATTTTGATTTTGTGGACTTCTACCGCAGAATGTTCGGCACGGAAATAAACAAGCGCTCCATTGAGAGCCTTATAAAAGCAGGTGCGTTCGACTGTCTGGAGCAAAATAGGAAAACTCTGCTCTCTGGCTACTCACAGGTGGGTGATATATTGGCAGAAGAAAACAAGTGGAAGAGCACTGGGCAGACCAGCCTATTTGGTGGTACAGATGACGAGCCCGAGGAAATATTTATGCATGCAGAGCCAGAGTTTGAGCCTGCACAGCGACTTGCCATGGAAAAAGAGGTAACTGGGCTGTATCTTTCTGGCCACCCAATGAGCAAGTACAAGCAACTATATAGGGGGCTTGGGGCTATGCAGATAAGCAAGCTAATAGACCCAGAAACCAACAAGCGTCTTGATAACAGGATAGTAAATGTCATGGCTATTTTGGCATCTAAGCGCTTGCGCATAACAAAAAACAACAGCAATATGGCGTATCTCAACCTAGAGGACCACACTGGTTTTTTGGAGGCTATTATTTTTTCCACAGTTTACGAGCAAGTTAGTGAAAAACTAAAAGATGGTACTGCGCTATTTGTAAAAGGGCGTTTGTCGCTACGTGAGGACGAAGAGCCAAAGCTAATAGTCGAGAGCGTTTCTTTGCTAGAGGACATGGCTGAGCAGTATGCAGAATTTGCGCAGAACAAGTCTGCTGGTAAGCTATACTTGCGCCTTCCTAGCATGGACTGCGACGTAATGCCACGAGTAAGGCAGCTACTATCCGACAACAGGGGAAAGACAGAGGTATATATACTAGCCACCGACACTGGCAAGGTCGCACTCGCGCCACAGCAGATGTGGGTTAAGCTGACACCGTCACTGCAAATAGAGCTAGGCAAGCTCATAGGCGATGACAACGTAAAGCCTGTATAACAGCGAAGTCACCACCTTTTTTTCCACTTCTTAGATTGTATTTTTTCTCTTTTCTTACGAGGTTTTTTCTTTTCTTGCAAGTGGTTTTTTTCTTTTCTTTTTGGAGACAAAAAGAAACAAAAATCAAGAAATTTATTCTGATAGA
>CAYJFF010000129.1:0-7097 GCA_964369345.1 uncultured Oscillospiraceae bacterium | reverse complement strand
AGTTTTTTTCAAACTATCCCTCCAGTGCTGTTGTGGTGCGCGTTGTAGTTCCAGTACAGCACGCTGTATTTATCCTGTGGCACTTCTGGCGGTTGGAACTTGTGTGGTAATATCCACACTATATCATTTTGTAGCGACTGCAAACTCTCTGATATCGTAGTATTTTTGGATATTACTATTAGCAAGCTGTCACTGTCTATTGTGTCAAAATATGTCTGTATCTCTTGCTCATCGCCCACTACCAAACGTGCAAACTGCTTTCTTAGGTCATCAATATCCAGATTATGCAAGTCTGTCAGTGATAGGCGTTCTCCGCTGAACAAGTCGTGTGCGTTACACACAAAAGAGAGCGTTACGCCCTCCTCAAAAAAGCGTTCTGCCAGTGCTGTTGCAATGCGTATAGCTTCTTCGTTCAGTTCCTCTGCCTCTGTGTAGCTATTGCCGTATGTATCCAGCACTATAGTCAAGTTTTGTGATACTGTACTGCTAAAAACGTTCACCATAACATCTGTTGAACGCGCTGTTGCTTTCCAGTTTATGTTCTTTATAGGGTCTCCCAGTGCATATTCACGTATGGAAGCAAACTCAAATGGGTCATCGAGTAGCTTTCGCCTACTTAGTAGCTCACCAGATATCTTTTGATATGGTATTTCCACCATATCGCTATCAACTTTGGCTGGGTAAACATATAAATCATCATAAAAACTGCGTGAGGATAGATATTTCTTCCTCATAAATATATCATAGCTCATAATACCTAGCTTATCCATACCATAGTAACCACGTTTTATGCAGTGTAGTGGCAGTGTACGTGTTATTCTGCGTTTCATACCCACATAAAAGACATCACGCCTATATAGCTTGTCGCTAACTGTGGAGTTACCAACAGTTGCAAAGCGCAAGTCTTTGTGCAAGTCAAAGCTAATCTCCAGTATAGGTAGTGGCAAGTATTTATCATTTACTATAACCTCTTTTAGGTCGGCATGCTCACCCTCATATACGCTATCCTGTGCTAGGTGTATGGATACATTTAGGCTATGCTCCCAGAAATGGTCATATATAACATTAATAGCAAGGTATATTAGCACTATCGCTAGCAACAGGTATACTGCTATCATCTGCTCCACTCCTCGGTAGTTAGTGGCGTACTCTCTAGCAAGGCTTCTATTATTTTTTTCTGCTCCTCCACTGGGCTTTTTGCACCAGAGAGTTTTAGCCTATGTGCAAACACAGGTACAGCCAATGTTTTTATATCCTCTGGCACTACAAAATCTCTGCCCGAGATATATGCATAAGCACGGCAAGCACGCAACATAGCCAGTGACCCACGTGAGCTAACACCACCCTTTACACCCTTGGCTGTGCGTGATGCTACGGCAATGTCCGCTATGTACTCTACAAGTAGTGGGTGCACAAATACATTACTTCTTATATACTTTGTCAGGTCCACTATATCACTTATACTACAAACCTGTGGCAGAGTTTCAAAAGGCTCATCACTCATAAATCTATTAAGTATCTGCATCTCTATGTCTTTATCTGGGGTGTCCATATTTATACGCATGGTGAACCTGTCCATCTGTGCCTCTGGTAGTGGGTATGTACCCAGCGTTTCTACTGGGTTCTGTGTTGCTATTACAAAGAACGGGTCTTTTAGCTGTCTGCTGATACCGTCTATTGTTATCTGTTTTTCTGCCATACACTCTAGCAAGCTGGACTGTGTACGTGGAGTTGCACGGTTTATTTCATCTGCTAGTAATATATTGCAAAACGCTGGCCCTACCTTAAATGTAAACTCGCTGCGCTTGGGGTCGAAAAAGTTGATACCTGTGATATCTGAGGGTAGCAAATCTGGGGTAAACTGTATCCTGCTAAATGCACCACTGATTGATTTTGCAAGGCTTGCTGATAGCACTGTTTTGCCAGTACCCGGCATATCCTCTAGCAATATGTGGCCATTGGACAGTAGCGCAGTCAGTATCATACGTATAACATGGTCCTGCCCCACTATTACTTTTGCTATGTTCTGATGTATCTTGTCTATTGTCTCACTGTTCATTTTCATACCTCCACGCATTTTTTAGCACATTAACTTACTGTATTACTATATTATATATGTTTATATAAATATAAAACAAGTGATATATTACATAATTTTATTAATAATGTGTAAAGAATATTGTAACTAAATAATATTATCACCGAGCATTTTTGCCAATTTAAGCGAATTTTCACTTGAAAAAGCTATTATTTACCACTAAAGCATATATCAACAGTAAATTTTTTTTAAAAAAGACTTGCAAAATATACTAATGTGGTATATTATATATCTGTACTTCCAATATTATAAGCAATCCATATGATAAATTTATATCTGGCTGTGCTTGATATTAAATATAAAGCAAAAATATGGGTAGAAATGCCCGAAGGAAAGGGAATACTAATGAGCGAATTAATTTATCTTGATAATGCCGCTACTACCAAGGTTAGCCAAGAGGTTTTTGATGCTATGACACCATGGTTAATGGAAGGTTATGGCAATCCATCTAGCATCTATGGTATAGGTAGGGAAGCGCGCACTGCAATAGAAACTGCAAGACGAGAAGTAGCAGATGCACTGGGTTGTCAGGCAGGCGAAATCTATTTTACATCTGGCGGTAGCGAGTCTAACAACTGGGCTATCATCAGTACTGCAAATATGCTAAAGAGCAAGGGCAAAAACCACATCATCACTACAAATTTTGAGCACCACGCTGTACTGCACCCATGCGAGAAACTAGCAAAGAACGGCTTTGATGTGACATATTTGCCAGTGGACGAAAACGGATTAATCACAGCTGAGCAAGTAAAGGCAGCTATAAAGCCAGAAACTGCTCTTGTTACTATAATGTATGCTAATAACGAGATAGGCACTATAATGCCAATAGCAGAGATTGGCGCTATCTGTCGTGAGGCTGGTGTTAGGTTCCATACCGATGCTGTGCAGGCTATTGGTAATGTTCATATAAACGTATCAGAGCAAAACATAGATTTACTTTCTCTAACTGCGCATAAGTTCCACGGGCCAAAAGGCGTGGGCGTGTTGTATGCTAGAAAAGGCATGGTACCTACTACTTTTATAGAGGGTGGTGCACAGGAGAAAGGCAGACGCGCAGGCACAGAGAACGTTGCTGGCATAGTCGGTCTTGCTACAGCACTAAAAACAGCAGTTGCAGGCATTGATAGCAAGGTTGCAAAGCTAACACCAATGCGCAACAGGCTAATAGATGAGCTGCTAAAATTGCCACATACAAGGCTTAACGGTGACCGTAACAGCAGGGTGGCTGGCAATGTAAATATATCATTCGAGGGCATAGAGGGCGAGAGCCTGCTACTAATGCTAGACTTTGCAGGTATTGCAGCATCCAGTGGCTCTGCGTGCACAAGTGGCTCGCTAGACCCCAGCCATGTTATGCTTGCTATCGGCCTACCACACGCAATAGCACATGGCTCACTGCGACTATCGCTAAGCGACTACAGCACAGATGCAGATATTGATTATGTGCTAGAAAAAATACCACCAATAATAGAACGCCTACGTGCAATGTCACCCGTTTGGGAAAAGATACTACGTGGCGAAGAAGTAATATAATACAAAATAACGGAGGACAACGCTATGTTATACACAGAAAAAGTAATGGACCATTTCTCTAACCCACGTAATGTAGGTGAGCTAGACAACGCTGATGGTGTGGGCGAAGTAGGCAACGCAAAATGTGGCGATATCATGAAAATCTACCTTAAAATAGATGGTGATATTATCACTGATGTACGTTTTAAAACATTTGGCTGTGGTGCTGCTATTGCAACTAGCTCCATGGCTACAGAGCTAATAAAAGGCAAGAAAATAGACGAGGCGCTAAAAGTTACTAACAGCGCAGTAGTAGAGGCACTAGAGGGACTACCCCCAGTAAAAATGCACTGCTCTGTGCTTGCAGAACAGGCTGTAAAAGCTGCTATATCTGACTATTATAGGAGAAATGGTGTAGACCCTACTCTTATTGTTGGCGAGATACACGAGTGTGACCATGACCACGAGCACGGCTCTTGCTGTAGCTAAGATATACTGAATGGAGCATTTATTTTGGAGCAAACTGTTAATAAAAAAATAGAAATATTGGCGGAGCAGATTGCGAAAGCTGATACAATTATAATCGGCGCAGGTGCAGGACTTTCTGCATCTGCCGGTTTGCTATATAGTGGAGAAAGATTTACTAGCAATTTTCCAGATTTTATAGCAAAATACAAGCTGCCAGATATGTACTCGGCAGCTTTTCACACGTATAAAAACCCCCAAGAGCACTGGGCATATTGGAGCAGGCATATCCAGCTTAACCGCTATACGCCACTGGATAGCGACGTGTACTCAAACTTGCTAGCGCTAGTTAGTAGCAAAGATTATTTTGCAATTACTACAAATGTCGACCACTTGTTCCAACGCAGTGGCTTTGACAAACAGCGTCTTTTTTACACACAGGGCGACTATGGCTTGTGGCAGTGCTCTAAGCCATGCCACTACAGGACATATGACAACCACGACGCTATAACAAAAATGATAGTAGCACAGCAAGATATGTCCATACCTCGGGAGCTTGTTCCCCACTGCCCAGAATGTGGCGCACCTATGGATATGAACTTGCGCAAGGACAGCACTTTTGTGCAGGACAGTGGCTGGGATAGTGCATCTGCGCGTTACCAAGCATTTATAGACGAGCACCAAGACAGCAATCTACTATTTATCGAGCTTGGTGTTGGCTATAACACACCGTCCATCATCAAGTATCCATTTTGGCAGATGACATATAATTTGCCAAGTGCAAATATGGTGTCGATTAACCTAAACGACAGCGAGCTACCAAAGGAGCTTGGCACAAAAGCTTTTTCCATAGGTGGCGATATCGGCGAGATAATCAGGGGTGCAAAAAACCTACTACAATAGAATAAAACGGAGATAAACAATGTTACAGCAAAAAAACAAAGTACATATGGGTGTTGCACTTTTGGTGCTAACATCTATGATATGGGGTTCTGGGTTTATTTTTTCTAAGATGTCACTGGAGGCTGGCGCTTCTACTGAGCTATTTATGGTAATGAGATTTGGCATAGCCACACTGGTTATGGGTATTGGTTTTTTTGGCAAACTACGCAAAACAATGAAACGTAGTGACCTTAAACCGACTATCAGTGTGGGTGTTTTTCTGTATACTGCATTCTATGTGCAGGTTATAGCACTGCAATATACAACACCAGCTAACAGCGCATTCTTGACTGCTACATATGTGCTTATGGTGCCATTTATTTGGTGGGGTATAAAGAAAAAACCACCACAACTACGCATTTTTGTAGCGGCAGTACTATGTATTGTCGGCATTGCTATCCTGTCTTTCAAGGAGGGTGATGGGCTGACAATGGGCATAGGTGATATACTCTCCCTTGTCTGTGCATTACTGTTTTCTGGGCAGATAATAGCTACTGGTGTGGCAGCTGAGAAAACAAACACAGTTGTTATAGTGTTTATGCAGTTCCTTGTGTCCGCTGTGCTATCACTGATAGTATTTTTTGCAACAGGTAGTAGCTTTGCACCACTTGCAAACCCAGTTGCACTGCTCTCTCTGCTATATCTTGCTTTCTTTAGCACCTGTCTGTGCTATTTTTTGCAGACATATGCACAAAAATATGTGGACTCCTCCAAGGCTGCTATAATCTTGGGAACAGAGGCATTATTCGGCAGTGTGTTCTCTGTTATGGCTGGTTACGACGCACTAACAATGGCTATGGTTATTGGTGGTAGCATTATAATGATTGCATTGATACTAACAGAGTGGCAACCACGAGCTTTTCGCAAATCCAACAAAGTGCCAAAAGCAGAACAGGCGTAATAGCAATTTACAGAATTTATAGCTGCGCAAAACTAAAATGCTGTGACGAAACATCTTCGCCACAGCATTTTTTTATGATATTAGTAATTCTCTGCTCTCTGACAGAAATATGACTGAGGATGTGCGCATACAGGACATACTGTAGGTGCATCTGCACTGCTCTCTATATGTCCGCAGTTTTGGCATATCCAGTAGATAACACCATCTTTTGCAAAAACAGTACCATTCTCGATACTAGCTTTTAGTGATAGATAGCGCTCCTCGTGCTCTTTTTCTATAGCACCAACCATCTTGAACAGGTCTGCAATACGGTCAAAGCCTTCTTCTCTTGCTTCTTTCTCGAATGTTGCATACATATCTGTCCACTCAAAGTTCTCACCACTTGCTGCGTCTGCAAGGTTTGTAACTGTGTCGGGCACTTTGCCACCATGTAGTAGCTTGAACCAAATTTTTGCATGCTCGTTTTCATTGTGCGAGGTTTCCTCGAATAGGGTTGAAATCTGTACATAGCCATCTTTTTTTGCTTGAGATGCGTAGTAACCATACTTTACTCTTGCCTGTGATTCGCCAGCGTATGCCGCCATAAGGTTAGCTTCTGTTCTAGTTCCTTTCAAGTCCATACTGATACTCCTCTATCATATTAAATTTTTAACGCCTCAGGTTCCCCCTTTGGCAGTTTGCCCCATTTTTGTGATATTATTACACGCAACCTATATTTGGTTTGATAGGCAGTTTTTGCATACACCTGTAAAAACAACTGCACAAGTGTTTACCTTGAAACCTGTTTGCTCATGCGCAGTGGTGAATAGGTGGTCATAATCCATTATCTCTACGTCTTTTACACCGCCACAGCTACTACATATAATATGCACGTGGTTATCCATTCTACCATCAAACCTATCACCGCCGCATGGCATAGGTATTTTTGTTAGCATACCTATCTCTGATAGCATATTAAGGTTGCGATATACTGTACCCAGACTTACTTTTGGGTCGATGCTACGCACTTGCTCATACACAGCATCAGCAGTAGGGTGTATAGGGTTTTGTCTTACGATATCCAATATCATCTCTCTTTGTCTAGAATATTTCATAAATATAGTCTCCGTTCCATGGTGCAACACCATCTCACGCATACGGTCACTTTTGATGTATGGTGGTAATTGTAACTTATGGTAA
>CAYJFF010000128.1:0-7315 GCA_964369345.1 uncultured Oscillospiraceae bacterium | reverse complement strand
CTCTCTGTCTTGCTGTCTACCTTTTCTATTACTATGCTATATTCTATGGGGGTGCTACCGTCTATAGTGCTGTACATAGTGGCTGCACCCTCCTCCACCTCGTGCGAGAATGCAATGGGTAACTCTAGACCACTGGGCGCGCCACTGGATAACCTGCCATATATGCCTGCCTCTGTATTACCTATCAGCTCGCCCATACTGCTATCCGCGCTAAAATGCCCTTTTAGCTCGCCTGGGTCACCCTTTGTCCCCTTGGTAACACCTATTATAGTGGCATTTACCGCCTCGCCAGATTGTAGTGGCATTATCTCACCCGTGTCTGTGTCACATACTGGGTGTCCCAGTCCGCAGAATATCCCGCTGTTTTTATCATAGTATGTCACTGTTCCTATGCCTGCAGAGCTATCACGCACCCATACACCAATGCGATATTCACCCTCGCTTAGTGAAAAAACAGGCTTTATCTGTGTTTCAAATCTTTCTCCGCCACGGTAATATACTATCTGCATGGGCTTACCACCACTATCTTCCACTATTGCACCTAGCTGTTTGTTGGATATTAACTCGTTGCCATCTATGCTCTCTATAATATCCCCTGCCACCAGCCCTGCATCACGCGCTGGGTTTGTAGTGCCTATGTCCGATGCTATCTGGCTCATACCTACTACCATTAGTCCATCTGTAAACATTTTAATGCCGAACGGCTCTCCACCTACTACAACCGTCTTTCTCTCGACTACACTTACTTGCACCTCTTTTATAGGTATAGCGCCCAGTAGGTCTATCTCTATATTTTGGCTACTGCCGATTTCCCCACTGCCTGCATTCGCAAGTGCCTGCTGTACTTCCTCCCCCACTGCAAAGGGAACAACTATACCCTCGCCTTTTGTCACCATATAGCTATCTGGCAATAGCCACTGTGCATATAACACAAGGCCTATAGCACCCACTAAAAAAATATCTACTATACCAACTGCCACTTTTGCAATACGCCTCATAGTATCCCCCTTCATATAAACGCTGTTACAATACTCGCTATGTATTTTACAGCACTAACTTTTTTACCTTAATAATTTGCCCATAAATACTATGACAATTAGTGGATTTTTTCTGTAATTAGCGTGGCACTTATTCCTATATATTTATATAAATCATTCCCCTATAAAGAAATTTTTTACAATGATATTATAGTCTATATTATCGTAGCTTTTTTCCGTTAATCCATATATATTTATTGCAGCTGTTACGCCATATATATCCAGTTTTTTGCCCTTTACAATCTCCTCTATGCTCTCTTCTACCGCTGTTTGTAGCTGACTATATAGCTCCTGCCTTGTTGCGTCGCTGTCTTTGCCACTCACTACTGTGTATGTTGGCATTATCTCCATTTGCAGTACCTTTTTGTCGTCTTGTAACACTATGTTATTCACCATAAACAGGCTTTCCATTATCACCTCTTGCTGTGCCTGTTCAAGGTATATTCTCCACTGGCCATCTATAACATCTGCTATGGGTAGTTGCAGTATATCAGTAGTGGCTATCACGGTTTCGCTGTCACCATTCCACAGCTTTATATCTGCAAGCTTTTCTTCTTCTATTATCGGTATCATGTTTGGTATTTTCTCATCTTTTATAGCTATGATACTGTCTTTTAGCGTAAAGCGATTACCCAGCAGTCCGCCATTCACTGCAAATATCTCCTCCATATCCTTGTATACGGATTTTTCTGTTGGTGAGCCAGTTGCTAGTAGTGCAGTCGCTGTTGCTGTTATATTAGCTTTTGGGTGTACCTCGCCAGTTGTGTCCAGCTCTGTTAGCAGTCGCTCTATGCTATCTGATGAGTAGCCTACAAGGTTTATCACCATGCAGTTGTCCAGATATAGCTGTGTGGTTTCGCTCTGCTCTATATCCCCTACTGCCTCCCACACTGTTGTCCCTGTGCCAGTCATAACTGCATATTTAACAGGCTCGTCTTTTGAGCCTATTATGCGATATTCCACAGAAACAGTGACCTCTTCGCCACTCTGTAGCTCTATCATATCTACAATAGTCATATCACCAATGCTATTTGTGCCACAGCTTGTGCATATTAATAGCAGTGCGATTATTCCTATCAGTCTTTTCAAGTCGTCACCACCTTTTTGCTAAATATCTTTGATATCAGTGGCAATATTAGCGTGCCAAGAATAGTTATACTGCCAAGCGCTATGGGTAGTATGCTCTCCTTGTCTGTTATGCCAAAATCTAGCACAATAGCTATCACCCACATCAATATGCTAGTGATAATAACTGCTGTTGCATTTAGCTGTTTTTTTGCAAATTCTGATAATATCATGGTGGTAATAAATAGATATATGGCAAATTTTATAAGCCCCAGAAACACCCATACACCCATTAGTACAGAGTCCAGCCTAGTCATAAACGGAACACTGCCAGCCTGTGCCAATGTATATACAGGGTATGTGCCAGTGCCAGCATACACGCCCACAGCCAGTGTTATAAGCACCGCCATAGTAGCTGTTATCACCGTCGCCACGCACACCCACACACCACTAGCCACCATCTTTACCTTACCAGTGCTTGTAAATGGTAGTAGCAGCAATAACGGTATAATATCTGTATTTGCACCCACCAGTAGTGCACTATAGTTTACTGTGCCATCAAACGAAGTTTCCAGTACAGGCAGATAGCGCATGTTTATCTCTGGCACTGCGCCAACAAACAATACAGCTAGTGCCACACCCACAAGCAGTAGTGCTATGGGTGCTGTTCGCGCTAGTGCTTCCAAGCCATGTATAACAGCAAATCCACCTGCTAGCGCCATTAACAGCAATATCCACATTTTGTATCTACCGTTATAGAAACTAACGGAGAAGAAGTCACCAAAACGCCACAGAGTAGATGCACCCACAATGGCAGTCGATACTAGGTATCCCACCAGTAGCCCCCAGTGGCATATTTTACCACAGTTTGTCGCCAGTGGAGATGCGCCCAAGTGGCTGTAGCTAAGTTTTTGTGCCAGTGCTATCAGCACTATTTGTAGCACTGCCGATATTGGGTAAGATAATAATATAGAGCCAAACTCTGCATCTCTTACCGACATTGTGATAACAGCAAACAGCCTACATAGATATAATATGCAAATTAGCTGAAAAGGGCTTATCTTGTACTTATTCTGCATAGCAAGGCACACCTCCTTTTATATTATGACAACTCCACACAATGTGGCACAGCGCTACCTGTCTTTATCCGTGCCGGGTAAATCCTGTACTTTTAGTGTTTTTTCGCCCAGCTTGTCCCAGCCAGCACGTACAGCCATGTCCCGTAGTGATACAGGGTCAAATGGTGCAATCGGTGCTGTTATAGGTATATCCAGAGTTTTTAGTGAGGTAAGGTTTATAATAAAAAGTATCGCACCCAGATACACACCATATAGCCCCAGTAACCCACCCACAAGTATAAACACAAAGCGCATAGTAGTTGCAGGCTCGTAGAGTGTTGGTATTACAAACGCACTAATAGCTGTCACTGCTATCAGTATTATCATTGGTAGACCCACAAGCCCTGCTGTTACTGCTGCATCACCTATTACCAAGCCACCAACTACACTTATTGCGTGCCCTATGGGCGTTGGTAGTCGCAACCCAGCCTCTCGCAACAGCTCATACATTACAAATACTATCAGTGCTTCTGCCATTGGTGATAGTGGCGTATATACTGTAGAGCGTACAATGCTATCCAGTAGCACCTGCGGTATTAGCTCGTAGTGGTATGTTATAACTGCGACATAGTACCCAGGTAGGAATATAGTTGCAAAAAAGCTGACTATACGCAGTATACGCATAAATGTAGCAAAGTATGGGCGCTGTAGGTAGTCATCCACAGCTTGGAAATGCTCTACGAACAAGTATGGCACTATTATGGCAAACGGGCTACCGTCTACTAATATCCCCACTCTACCCTCGTTTATTTTTGCGCACAGGGTATCCGGCCTCTCTGTTTCACCAGTGCCAGAGAGTAGCGACAGCTTGCCTGTTTCTAGGAATGGTCGCAGATAGCCAGAGTCCACAATCATACGCAGTGGTACTTTTGCCAGCTGTTCTTTTAGTCTTTTTATCATCTGTGGGTCGGCTATATTACTAAGATATAGTAGCTTTACCCTTGTATTGCTAATGCTCCCCACTGTTATGGCATCTACTGCAAGGTATTGCGACTTGATGCGTCTGCGTACCAGTGATACATTTGGCACTATAGCCTCTGTGAATGCCTCTTTGCTACCTTTTAGGTTTTTTTCTACAGATGGCTCACCCACACTGCGGTGCACAAAACCCTGATAGCCATATGCAAATGCTACTGCACTACCGTCTATTGTCAGCACTGCAAAGCCACTCATAGCAAGGTTGAAAAGCTCTGCATATGTGCGTATTTCTTTTTGGTCCGTTGCTGGGAGCATTTCTTGTCGCATTAGCTGTATAAGCTCTTCTGCTGTTTGCACATTCTGTGTTATGCTACTTAGTTTTCTCAGTAGCAGGTCGCTAACTTGCAGGTTGGATACTTGTCCCTCAAACATTACAACATTTATATCTACACTGCCTATACGGAAAGGTCGCAAGACTAGGTCGTCTGGGCTGTTTGTCATCTGCCTTATATCTATTATCAGCTGTGTGATGTCTGTACTAAGTAGTTTTTCGCTGTTTGTTGGCGTGCTATCATCATACGCACTACTATTACCCATATCAAATTGCATTTGTTGCTCCTTTCTGCTGTTTTGCCATATTTTTTTCTTTACAGATAAAGTTATAGCCAAAATAAGTGCATATATGCAAAAGTTGCAGTGAATAAATTTGATTGGCAAAAGAATACTATAATAAAGATTTAACAAAAACAACGCAGAAAGGTGGAAAAGTATGCTAGTTACTTTCTTGCGTGCGCTGATAGTTTATTTTGTGATAATATTTGCTGTGCGTCTAATGGGTAAGCGACAACTGGGCGAGCTACAACCCTCTGAGCTTGTTATAACTATACTGATATCCAACCTTGCCACGCTACCCATAGAAGAGCCTGCAATGCCATTGTTTATGGGGCTGTTCCCCATACTGACACTGGTGAGTATAGAGGTTATAATATCTGTTATTAATATGCACTGCCCACGACTGCGCAGGGTCTTTACAGGCTCGCCCGTGGTTGTGATAAAAGACGGTGAGATAGACCAGCGAAAACTGCATATTTTGCGGTACTCGGCAGAGGACCTACTAGCACAGCTACGCAACCAAAATATCTATGATATATCGGAGGTGGACTATGCACTGGTAGAAACCACTGGGCAGTTATCCGTTTATAGCAAGTATAGCCACAGACCACTAACACCCTCTGTCATGGGGTATGAGGACAAGCCACAAAAAAACTCGCCCCCCATAGCACTAGTCTGCGAGGGACGAATAAACCACGATTATTTGCGTATATATGGCCGTGATAAGGACTGGCTAGTGGCAAAGCTACAAGAGCACAGTCTTTCTGTAGCGCAGGTGTACCTGATGACTGTGGACGGCTGTGATAACACAGTAATAATTAAAAAGGAAGATAAAAGATGAAGCGTTTTGCAGTGGCACTGGGTATACTAGCCACAGTTTTTTCTGTTGCAGTATATAGTACTTTTGAGATTGCAGATATTGTGGACGACCTAGAAAACCAGCTGGATATCATTCGCACCACCCCACAGGAGGACAGGGAGACACTGCTAATCGCTAGTGACAATCTGCACCGTTCTTGGGAGGAGTACGAGGATAGAATGGTGCTATTTGTAAACAAAGACGCGCTAGACACTATAAGCCTACAGATAACAGAGATACCCGCACTGGTGGAGTATGGGGAGTATAGTTTTTTGTACAGCAAGGTGGACAGCACCAGCGAGCTACTAGACGATATGTGGAAAGCCACCATGCCTGGTTACAGGACACTGCTATAGCATTATTGTAAAATTAACCATTAGCGTTAATTTATTGTAAATGACAATATCGTGATTATTTTGTTATTTATCTGGCATAATTATACTGTGGTGGTGATGGAGATTAACCAGCATATTATAATAAAAAATACGGAGGTTTTGCCAATGAAGAAATTTATTGCAGCTGCGATGGCGACTGCTTTATTATCGACAGTTGCTCTGGCTGGCGAGAGCTACGATATCACAAACTTGCCACAAAATGCAAATGGCATAAATCAAGTTTCCCCAGGTGATAAGATATATATCCTGCCCAGTAGTTTTGAGTCCGAGGACGGTAGCAACCTACCCGAGGGAACAGATGTTACCCCTGGCAATGCGCTAGCTGTTGGTGAGTGGGAGTTTAACGAAGATTATTTCACTATAACATCCAAGCGATTTGTAAAGGGTGCTTCCCTTGTAGATAAGGTAGAGTTTGACACTGTAGATAATGACGGTGTTGCTGCAACATTTGACTCTATGGGAAGAAACACATCTGATATAGAGGCACTTGTTATAGTGCTAGAAAACAACACAAGCACAGACGAGATAAGGACACCTAACCTTATTATAGATGAAATATCTATACGTGCAAAACAGGACTCTGGCGAGGAGTGGCTATACAATGGTGACGAGTACCCATTCTTTGAGTATCGCCAAGAATTTACTTTTGCAGAAGAAACAGACGTTATAGTAGCACACGAGGCTATTAGGCTGGATGAGTTCTCTATAGACGACCTAGAGGCATATGCTGGTGACCTTATAATTGCAGATTTTGTTGATGACCCATACAGCGAGGGACAGTTTAACAAAAACGCAGTTTATATGTATGGTAGGGTTTATGACGGTGATAAATTTATTATCGATGTAAACAGCGACTATATAAAAGAGGTGCTTATAGCAAACCCAGATGCCGAGATTGAGTTTGCAAATGTAGAAGTTTACGGACTATCTGCTTCTTGGAACATTGAGCTAGCCGCAGATGAGGACAGCTATGTTTACGAGATGAGTAACGGAAGACTGGTGAACACTTCACTAGATTGGGACGAAGATTATTACTCTTACAAGGGTAAAATACGTGAAAACACAACCTATATAATATCTGACAGCAGGCTAAATTCTGTTGATATTAGTACCGACAATGACAATGATGATAATAATGTAGACAACCCAGACACTGGTGCTGCTGATGTGGTTGGTCTTGCAACTGCACTTGCTGTAGTTTCTCTTGTTGGTGCAACAGCGGTTTATAAAAAGCGTAAGTAGTGGTAATTAACATTTTGTAATCAAACAATAAGAAGCCCTCAGTCACATCTCCGGACTGAGGGCTTCTTC
>CAYJFF010000127.1:0-7379 GCA_964369345.1 uncultured Oscillospiraceae bacterium | reverse complement strand
CCCACGACCTCCAGCGTGACAGGCTGGCGTTCTAACCAACTGAACTACCGGGCCATATACATTAAAGTCGCCATCTCTTAGCGACGAAGTACATTATAGCAAAAAAAAATCTCTTTGTCAACTACTATTTTTATTAAATGCCATATTAATTATAAGAATTTTTCTGTGGCAATATTTGCTGTGTGTGGGCACATACTAATACTATATGTACCACTTGCTATAAATATGCTATGTTAATATCTTATAAATGTATATCCATAGTGCTATAGCATAGAAAAATTTCTGTGTAGCAGTTGTTATGACGAAGTTTTGTTTTTTGTACGATGTTTTTCTATAAAGCATTGTATATACGTATATTTTCTGCTATACTGTGCTAGGCTATTGGCACAATAAAAAGTAGCTAGTTTTTATAATGATTATTATAGCGTGATGTATTAGCTTGAAAGAAGCTGTCTATAAGATTACCAATTACAGATAATCAAACTAATATGCGGAATGGAGTATTACAGTGAAAGAAAAAAGACAACAACTAAGTATAGAACAGGTTAAGGATTTTGCAATGATGAACTTGGGCTCGTTGCTACTGGCAGTGGGTATATATTTCTTCAAGTTCCCCAATAACTTCACCACTGGTGGCGTTAGTGGTCTTTCTGTAATATTATCAGCAATGCCAATACCATTCTCTAGCGGAACTATTATGTTTGCAATAAATATGCTGTTCTTGGTAATGGGATTTTTGCTATTAGGTAAAGAGATGGGTGTAAAAACAGTGTACTGCACGCTTGTTTTTTCTATCACTATACAAATACTGGAGCTAACATACCCTATGGTGGCACCGTTTACTGACCAAAAAATGCTGGAGCTTGCTTTTTCCATTATACTGCCCGGTATAGGCTCTGCAATACTATTCACACTGGGGGCATGCTCCGGTGGAACGGATATACTAGCGCTTATCATACGCAAGCATACAAATATCGAGCTTGGCTCATCACTGCTTGTTAGTGACTTTTTCATAACATTTTCTACGCTGTTTTTCTTTGGCATAGAAACTTGCCTTTACTCTATGCTAGGTCTAATACTAAAATCATTTGTTATAGACAACGTAATAGAAAATATAAGCACAAAGAAGATAGTAATAGTTATAAGCACAAAACAGACAGAGATTGTAGACTATGTGACACATACACTGCACAGGGGTGTTACAAAGTGGGATTGCTTTGGTGGCTTTACAGGTAGCCAAAAAACAGCTATCATGACAGCGCTAACACGTGCACAGGCTAGGAATTTAAGGCTCTTTGTAAAAAGTGTAGATAGCTCTGCTTTTATTATAGTGAACAGCTCCACAGAGGTTATAGGCAAAGGCTTTTACCGTAGTAGATAATATCATCAATATGGACTGCAACACGGTACTTACTATGCTATATAATTGTATATCATTGACGAATTTTGTAGAAAATATATAAAAAGTTTGATTTATATATTTATATTTGATATAATAGCATTATGAGTATGATTATCACGGAGGTGGATTATGCCAGCAGTAGCAACGCACTACAAGTTTGGGCAATTAGTTTTAGAAAACTTACCAACCAACATAAAAAAAGCAATAGCTAAGCACAAAAGCTTGTTTGATTTAGCCACACAGGGGCCTGATATACTGTTTTACCACAATGTCCTAAAAAGGGATGCAGTTGTGGACTTGGGCGTTGGTATACATAGCCGTTCAGGAGAGCAGTTTTTTGGGGATATACTGGAGCGTAGGCTTACAAAAAAACCACAGGTGATGGCGTATGTGCTGGGGTGCTTTTGCCACTACAGCCTAGATGTAGCATGCCACCCATATGTAATAAAAGCCTCACAAAATGGCGATGTTATGCACAGGGTACTGGAGTCGGATATGGATTTGGCCATGATAAACAGGTATGGAATGACTAAGAAAAGGCATAAATATATATCTACAAATGTGGACTTTTCGGCTATTGCAACTGTGTATAAAATCACAGAAGAAGAAGCAAAACGTAGTGTGAAAAATATGCGCCTGAATAACTATGTGCTTAATAGCGAAAAGCTGGTATCGGTACTTGATGATATCCTGAAAAAGAAAAAAATGTTTGATAGCCTTACACTAAAAAAAGAGATAAGCGCAAAAAAAGAAACAGAGCATCTGGTAGAGCTATTTGATGCTGCTATACAGCCAACGGTGGCAAACCTTATAGTCTTTTATGATGCGCTACAATACAACAAACCACTGCCACAGGGCTTTACAAAAAACTTTGAGGGAGAAATAGTGTAAATGGATAAAAAATTTACTAAGCTAGAAAAAAGTTGGATAATGTATGACTGGGCAAACTCATCCTATGCAGTAATAATGCTAGCAGCTATATTCCCAGTGTATTTTACAAGCATGATATCTGACGGAATGGGCGATATGTGGCTGGGTTTTGGTGGCTCTATAGCAACTGCTATCTCCGCTGCACTAGCACCTGTACTAGGGTCTTTTGGTGACTACAAGGGCTACAAAAAGAAACTGTTTGCAGCGTTCTTGATACTAGGTCTTGCTGCTACATTTATTTGCGCAATATATAACACTTGGCAGCTGCTGCTTGTCGGCTATGTCTTATCAAATATAGGCTTTAATGGCACTATGTTGTTTGCAGATAGTATGTTAACGGACATTACAACACCGGCAAGAATGAACAGGGTATCCTCGTGGGCATATTCCATGGGGTATATAGGTGGCAGTACCATACCATTTGTGATATCCATACTGCTTATTACATTTGCAGAGTCCATCGGCATTGATACAGTGTCGGCAACAAAGATATCCATAGTAATATGTGTTGTCTGGTGGGCGGTATTCTCTATACCCATACTCAAGGACTACAAGCAGTCATACGGCAAACAAGTCCCAGAAAAAGGACAAGTAAGGACAGCATTAGTATCCCTGGTAAATACAAGCCGTGAAATAGTGAAAAAACGTGGCATAGCGCTGTTTTTGCTCGCGTATTTCTTTTATATAGACGGTGTGGGCACAGTAATAAAAATGTCCACAGCATATGGTGCATCGCTGGGGCTGGACTCCATAGGCATGATAATGGCACTATTGGTAACACAGCTTGTAGCATTTCCATTTGCAATATTTTTTGGCAAGCTTGCATCACGTTTTGGCACTGTTAATATCATTGGGCTTGCTATTGGCATATATATGTTTATATGCGTGCTAGGTTTTTATATGGGTATTGGCGTGGAAGAAGGCTTCCTGAATAACTCACAGGCACTTACTATATTCTGGATACTGGCATCACTGGTGGGCACAGCACAGGGTGGCATACAGGCACTATCACGCGCGTATTTTGGGATGTTGATACCAAAAGAAAAATCTACAGAGTACTTTGGCTTTTATGATATTTTTGGTAGATTTGCAGCGGTATTTGGACCAGCACTATATGCACTGGCAAAGAGCGTTACAGGTCGCAGTTCCCTTTCAATACTGTCCATAGGTCTGTTTTTTATAATAGGTGGCACATTGCTTATGATATCGAGAAAATATCTGCCATCGGAGAAGGCGCTAATAGAAAAGAAAAAATAATAATTGCACAAAAAAACACTGTACTTACATTGATAGTGAGTACAGTGTTTTTTGCTATTTATAGTACTTGTCGAGAACTTTATTCACTGTCTTTGCCCAGTTGATTAGGTTTTCTGGCTTATACGAAACAGTGCTAATATCTTTTAGTACAAGCTCATATGGGCAGTTATGTTTTATACAAGCCTTGACAGTTTCTTCTATCTCTGCTGTTACAACTGCCTCATCAAAATCAGCAGCGACATGTGCAGGGTTTGGCTTGCGTGCAAACACATAGTCAGAGCCGATTTGCTCTGCGCTACTCTCTACCTTTGCCCAAGCACTTACGCCTATCTTACGCAGATTGGCAATGTCTTTTATTATAACTATCTTATTATCAAGTGGCTCACAGCAACCATAGTATGTAAGCCCACATCTCTCTGCTAGTGGCTTGATATAGTCAAGCTCTAGCTCTTTGTGCACCTCTGGGGAAACAGATGCAAACATCTGCGCAGTACCCCTAAACCATGCATCTTTTAGCAGTATACGCTTGTCGCTATCACCATCTGGCAAGTCGCTTGTAAGAGCTGGCGTTTGGTGTACATATAGTGGGTTTGGGCCTATCAGGTTGTGTTTTTCCATTTGGTCCATTATATCCCACTGGATAGCAGAGAATTTTTTTGCAATAGCGTGTAGAAAATCAGTCCTGTCCATTATATCATAATAGATATTCTCCACACCTCTCATCCTCGCTATAGTATCCCACATGGGGAAAGATATATGTGTAGCACGCAAACTAGCTGGCAGTATATCTCCAAAAGTTTCGTTTGCGTAATCCATCTTTTTGTTATCTACCTCTGGGGTGGGGGTGATGACATCGTTTTGCATTTTTTCTAGAGCGTCATAATCGTCCAGTATATCCACATATTGGTGGGAAACAATGTGGTTGCTGTCATCAAATGCAAGCGTGTTTTCTTGCACATCAAGCCCTATACCAGCTCTTGTGTAGCTTTTCATGATAGGGTAAAATTTTTGTGCTACCATATCTACCTGAAAATGCTCCCAAGAGTACAGCGCACGCCTGAAAAACGACTCATACGAGCGATAGTTATGGTCTGTACATTGCAGAGTAAGGCTACCATCAAAGTTTAGCTCGTTCCAAGGGATTTCGCTAATGAGCACAGTGGGTCGCAACCCAGTCACAAGGTCATTTGTTTTGCGCATACGTAACATTCGTTCTTCGTTAATGGGGTTATTTGCAATCTCAGCATACTGCCTTGCAAGTTCGCGTACAATTTCTCTTTCGTTCATTGTGCTTCCACCTTTACAAAATTTTGTTATGTCTACACTGGTTATATTGATTGGTGACAATTATAACGTAGAAAATATATGCTGTCTATAATCATTTTGTGGTTTTTTATAAATACAATGCACAATGTAAGGGAAAAATATTTCTAGTACCTACCACCGCTGCTAGAGCGTGAGCCAGAGGAGAAACTTCCACGGCCACCGCCACCTCCACTGCGACCACCACCACTGCTGCTTTGCTGACGTGCTCTTTTTGTTGTTCTCTCGTATAGGAACTGGTCGTTGCAGTGTCTGAAGAATAGTGAGCCTCTACGCATATAGTTAGTAGCTGCACGCTGTTTGGTAACTGTGTTCATACCTTTTACTAGGTTTACACAGTAGGCTACAGAAGAAGCTACACCCAAACCAACACCGATTATGAATATCAAGGTAAATCCACTAAGGTCTACAAATGGGATACCCATTTCATAGGATTTCATTATGTCCTCTACAGTTTCTAGGAATGCATAATGAGCATCAAAATGGTTGTTATCAGCTAGGTGAGAAACGACTGTATCACCTGCGTATGTGTGTGCGTTTTCGTTATATGCCTCCATACCTGTGCCACGTGCAGATATAGCGTATTCCCTGCCAGCGGGGTACTGCACAAATACTACACCGTCCCTTGTCATATCAAGATATGGGAAAGTATCAGCATATGGTATTACGTCCATACCGTTCAGTGTAGTCACAGTTGCAAGTGTAACATCAAAGTCATACTCGGTACGTATTTCCTCTATCTTTGCAAGCAAGATGGCCTCCTCTGCATCTGTGAAAATATTAGCGTTGTCTATAACTGGGGAAATCTCCGCTGGGTCGATACTAAAAGCAGGCTCACCACTAAACATATCAGTAGCAGCATCTACAACAGACTGGAACGCCATCTCTGGGTCGCCCATATTCTCATACATCAAAAAATCAGCTGTAAATCTCTCGTGATATGCCTCTGTTAGAACATCATCGACATCACCATACGAAAATATGTTTATAACAGCCTCTACATTATCAGTTACTATGATAACACCACGGTCGGGCGCTACCGAATAGAACTGGCTATAATCCTCTAGCACAGTGAGTGGGAAGTCCGCAAAAGGTACATCTGCATACTCGCCAGTATTTGAGCGTGTGAATATAAACACACCAAAGTCATTATCTTCGGAAAGTTTTGTTAGCTCATCATCAAATTTCTTGAAAACTGCTTCGTCCTCTATAAAGTCGATATCGTCATATATTGCATTGCCGACAGTTAGCGCAAAACTAGGCACAGCAGTGGCAACCATAAAAGTGACAAAGCAAAACAGCGCGAAAAAAGTTTTTTTCATAGTAATATTCATCTCCTTTTATTAACCTATTAGCCAGACAACAATAGCGGCTATCACAGTAAATACCGCAGAGTAAATAAGCGATTTAGATAAAAACTGATATAATAGTTTCAGCTTATCCACTGGTAGCTTTCCAGAAATTTGCCCTGTTTGCCCATTGATAGCAAAAGAATATATTTCATCGTTATAACGAGTGTTTAGCATCCATACAGGTAGCAGTGCATAGTGGATATCCTCACCATGCATTTGCACATTACTAGCAGATTTTATAACAGTGGTATACCCACGCACGCTATCTTTAAAAGTATCCTCTACAGAAGCTACTACACGTGGTATTGCACGTTGCAAACTATCATCAACATCTTCATCAAATTTATCAGCAAAGAAACCAGCCATAAATGATGGTGAGAATGGCACAGCATCAGAGAAATTAAAAGGCTCTAGCCCCTCCATATATGCGTCGTCCATTTTTTTGGAGGCATCTACGGGGACTTTATCAAAAGAAACACTGCCCTCACGGTATATCGCATAATGCTTGGTATTTGTGTATGTATAGGTGCTGTCTTGCCAAGTTCTCACTTTGGTGGCATTGTATTTGATAGCACCGTCACCCTTGCCAGTAAATAGCCAGAACGGTACATACATACCAGTTATCTTTGCTACTTCCTGCTCATCTTTGAACAGAGATGGCAATATTTTTTTCTTGCTACAGTGGTTGCGTAGTAGCTGTTTTGCCTCATCTTTACTTATCTTGAATGGCAGTATATAGTCCGGTGTAACCATACCGCTGATGTTTGTGGCAATGACTACTGGACTTTTGCAGTACATACACTCGGTGGCGACGCTATCTGTTACTATAATTTCTGCACCACAAGACTGGCAGTGATATCCTCTTTGCTCCTCCGTCTTTGTTTTTGCGTCTACAAAACCAGCCACACGCCAGTCTATGCGACCTGTGGGCTTGTCCTCCACATTGACATCACCAGCATTCTCATGAGATACATCAAAAAAATCTTGCGGGAAAGTGCTGTCACAAGCCTCGCAAGAGAGATTTTGGTGTTCTGGGTCAAAATACAGTGGAGAGCCACACGAGGGACAGGTATATTCTATCAGTGTTTTTTCCATATCAATGCTCCATTCCGCCG
>CAYJFF010000126.1:0-7517 GCA_964369345.1 uncultured Oscillospiraceae bacterium | reverse complement strand
ATATTAGCAAACAAATAAAACAAACAAAACAAGGCAATACCTTGCTAACTGCTTGGTACTGCCTTGTTTTTTGTAATACATAAAAAAGACGGAGTGCAAGCACACAGGCAAACACTTCGTCTTTTATCATATTAATGTTATTTACGCACACTACCAAAGAGTATTATACATTCTCAGGTGCAACAATGGAAGGATTAACCTCTACAGTTGCAGGAGTTTGCGCTGCGCCCTCTGGCAATAGTTTAGCCATTACAACATATCTATACTCGTTAGGGTAGTTAGGGTCTAGGGAATAGGTACAAGTAGATAGTGTAAGGATATTGTCGCTAGCAGTAACGTCTACACCAAAATTGTACTGAGAAGCAGCACGTGCACGGTTTATAACGTTTAGCTGGTCTGTTGGGTTGTCGTTAGGGTTGTGATATTGGAAATCTGTAGTTGTGTAGAACACAGCAAATATCTGCCATACCATATCTGACTCAGGTGTTGAGAAATATATAAACTGATGATCTTTTGTAAAATCTTCGTCTGTATATTTTAGCAACTGAGCAAATTTAACCTGATTTGGGTTATCGGGTGGTGTAGCGTTGTGGCCATAGATAACAGTGTTTGGTGATAGTACATCACGGCTACCCATTTGTGCTCTCCAGTCAGCAAAATAAGAACCATAGAAGTCCTCGTTGCCTAGGTAGTCACGGCGTAGGTAGTAGTCATTGTCTATCATTTGCACAACAGGCTCATCAATTGTAGTGCCTGGGATATATAGATATCCAACAGTGTCTGGGTTTTGTGCGTGTGTCTCCACCATAGAAACAAGCATAGCTTGCTGAATCTCAGCAGGTGTACGTGTTTCTGGCTGTACTATGATAGTATCAGCAGGTGGTGCAGAGCTTGTCTCAGGCGCAGTGATAGATGTAGAAGACTCAGGTGCAGAACTGTCAGAGCTTGGCTGTGATGTAGATGTGCTCTGGCTTGGTGATATTGGTGCAGAAGATATGCTCATAGAGCCACTGGTAGAGTCCGGTGGTGTTTCCTCGTCACAAGCAACAACAGCAACAGCAATCATGCAAGCCATGATAAGTGCAGCCACTTTCTTTGCGCCCTTGGCTAATAGTAAATTCATAATAAAAATGCTCCATTCCGCCACATAGGTAACTTTGCGCTACATACTGGCATATTATAAAATATAATCTTGCAACAATAATGCAAAACTAAGAGGGTATTAATGCTACATTGCGGGTTCTAATTCGATGCGATAAAATAACCAATAAATTTTATTCTCAAAGAGAGTATAGTGAGCCTACCCTAAGCAAGAGGATAACACAAATACCACTAAAAGTCAATTGAAATACTACCTATGCAACAAAGTTTACATTTTGTCAAAAAAACATCTTTTTTGTAGAAAAGAATTGTTTACACAGGGGTTGCTATACCTCTTATAGCGTCCATGCGGATTTTATTGCCAGTTTTTAGTATACTGCAAGCATTTTCTGCACCACAAATTACAGGTATACCTAGTTGGTCTGCTATGGTTGCTATGTGTGAGTTAACAGATTTTTGTGTGATAACACCACCAGCATGGTTAATCATTTTTAGCCACAGGTCGCAAGTGTCATCGCAAACAAGAATATCGCCAAAGTTGAATGTGGAGAAAAATTCCTCATTTGTAGTAGCAACACAAACTTTACCAGTTGTAGTGCCTGTAGTCAGTCCGCCACCACTAACAAGTGTCTTACCAACAACTTGTACTTTTAGCAGGTTTGTTGTTCCAGATATACCCACTGGTATACCAGCAGAGATAACAACAAGGTCACCATCTTTTACAACGCCACTGTTTTTCATAGTGCTTGATATAGCAGCCTCTACTACCTCGTCTGTGTTGTCATAGTCGCCTACCATTACAGGGACAACGCCCCAAGATAGGTTTAGCTGACGGTATGAACTCTCGCGACAAGTACAAGCAATAATAGGCACATCTGGGCGGTACTTACTAACCATGCGTGCTGTTCTGCCAGAGCGTGATATAGTGATAATAGCAGCTGCGTTTAGGTCGTGCGCTGTAGTGCAAGTAGCGTGGGAGATAGCATCTGTTATGCTTGGTACCTCCTGTGGTGGGCGGTGACGGAACCTGCTAACATAGTCTATATCTTCCTCTACACGTAGTGCTATTTTTGCCATTGTTTGCACTGCTACTATAGGGTACTTGCCGTTTGCTGTTTCGCCAGATAGCATGATAGCACTTGTACCATCATAGATAGCGTTAGCAACGTCGTTTGCTTCTGCCCTTGTAGGACGAGGATTTTTTATCATACTCTCGAGCATCTGTGTTGCAGTGATAACCATTTTGCCGCTGTTGTAGCATTTTTCTATCATCATTTTTTGCAGAATAGGTATCTCCTGCATATCAATCTCAACACCTAGGTCGCCACGTGCTACCATTATACCATCAGCAACTTTTATTATGCTATCGATATTTTGCACACCCTCTAAGTTCTCTATTTTTGCTATGATTTTTACATGCCTACCATTATTGCGCGCAAGAAGGTTGCGTATATCTGCAACGTCCTGTGTTGTACGAACAAAAGATGCAGCGATAAAGTCAAAGCCTTGCTCGGCACCAAAGATAATATCACGCTCGTCAGCCTCGTTTAGATATTTCATAGAAAGGCTGATACCAGGTAGGTTTACGCCCTTGCGATTGCTGATAAAGCCACTGTTTATGATACGGCAAAGGATATCTGTACCCTCTTTTATAGACTCTACATGTAGCTCTATAAGTCCGTCATCAAGTAGAATACGGTCGCCAACTTTTATATCTTTTGGAAGGCTCTTATATGTTACACCAACGATAGTTTCGTCACCCTCTACATCACGTGTAGTTAGTGTAAAAGAATTGCCAGCTACTAGCTCTACCTTGCCATCTTTGAATGTGCGCAGACGTATCTCGGGGCCACGTGTATCTAGCAGTGTTGCTATAGGCAAGCCAAGCTCGTCGCGTAGCGCTTGCACCATATTTAGTTTTTGCAGGTGGTCATCCTGTGAGCCGTGGGAGAAGTTGAACCTCGCAATATCCATGCCCGCAAGCATCATTTGGCGGACTATATCAGGCTCGGACGATGTAGGACCTAGTGTGCAAATTATCTTCGTTTTACGCATTGTTGTTCCTCCTTAGTATGTATTGTTTATCGTTCAGAATGTATACCATATAATGCCTTATCGTATGTTGTTATGTCATCACAATAGTCACAACGGTATTCGTAGCATTCTTCGTCTATCAAGTGAAATAGTTTTGGTGCAGAGCTCTCAAAAGCTGTAATACAGTTTGGGTTTTTGCAGTGGATAACATCAACCAGCGTTTCTGTTTCTGGGATTTCTGGGCGTGTTTTTTCGCTTAGTTTTACGTGAACATCAAAGTTTTTATCCAGCCCCAGCACACACATAATAAGCGCCATACGCACATACATACCATTTTTTGCCTGTGTGAAGTACATAGCACGTGGGTCGCTGTCTACGTCTACACTTATCTCATTAACACGTGGAAGTGGGTGCAGTATCATAGTATCAGGCTTTGCGAGCTTCATTTTTTTGGTATCTAGTATATAGTAATCGCTTAGTCGCAGATACTCTCCCTCACTAACAAAACGCTCACGCTGAATACGTGTCATATATAGTATATCCAGCTCACCCATTACTTTGCTTAGGTCGTCCACTTGTGTAAATGGTATATTTTGCTTTTCTAGTATTTCTTTGCGCACGTACTGTGGCACACGTAGCTCCTGTGGTGATATAAGTACGAACTTAACACCGGTATAGCGAGAAAGTGCTTTTATAAGTGAGTGCACTGTTCTGCCAAATTTTAGGTCGCCACATAAGCCGACAGTAAGGTTGTTTAGCCTGCCTTTTTCTCTATGGATAGTCAGCAAGTCCGTCAGTGTCTGTGTTGGGTGTTGGTGCCCACCGTCACCTGCATTTATCACGGGAATATCTGTATTCATAGATGCAACTCTTGGTGCGCCCTCACGTGGGTGTCGCATAACAGCGATATCACTATAGCTTGCGACCATTCTTATAGTATCTGCAACGCTCTCGCCTTTTGTAGCAGATGTAGTGTTAGGCTCAGAAAAGCCCATAACTTGTCCACCTAGCCTTAGCATAGCAGCCTCGAAACTTAGCCTTGTACGTGTGCTAGGTTCATAGAACATGCTAGTGAGCAGTTTGCCCTTGCCCACATCTGTAAATTTTTCTGGATTTTCCACTATCATATCTGCCAGTGCAAATATATAGTCCATTTCTTTTACAGATAAGTCCATAGGTTCAATAAGACTTCTTCCAGTCAACATATCAGTTCCTCCCAATAAACTATATTATCCTATTAATTCTACCACAATATCCATAAAAAGTCCACAGGATTAATGTTAAAATAGGCGAATATCAGGCTATTAAGTGTAGCTGTAATAAATTGTAACTAAATTTTCATTTTAAAAGGGTGAATAGCGTGGTTTTTACGTGTATACTATAGACAGTAGATAAAGAAGTTCTCCACTTCCTACTAATCTAAATTTACTCTTTATTATTTTTATAATCTTTTGCAAAGAAGCTGTTATTTGTTGACGTAGTGGGTCAGCAAGTAACAGCTTCTTTGTATTATAACTATATTTAGTTGTCGTCGCTCTCGTCCTCCATATGGGAAACCATATAAGAAAGTGTCATCAGGCTATCACCTAGATGCATATTTACAGATTTTACATGCTCGTACTTGTATGTAAAGTCAAACGAGGAGAAGTTCCAAAAACCGACTATGCCAGCAGCAACAAGCCTATCTGCAAGCTGCTCTGCACTATCACGGGGTACACAGATAACAGCAGCTTTTGGCTGGTGAACCTTACAAAAGCTCTCAAGCTCATTGATGTTCTTAATAAAAAGTCCAGCAAGCTCTTTGCCCACTGTGTTTGGGTCACGGTCGAACGCACCCACAAGCTTAAAGCCGCGGCGTGTCATTTGTACTTGGTTTGCGACTGTCTTACCCAGATTACCAGCGCCGATAAGCACGGCAGGCATCTGGCTGTTTACACCCAGTATCTCACCTATTTCGTTGTGCAGCTGCTCGACATTATAGCCATAGCCCTGCTGGCCAAAACCGCCAAAGCAGTTCAGGTCCTGTCTTATCTGCGATGCAGTCACTTTCATAAGGCGAGATAGCTCTTTCGAAGATATTCTCACCATGTCACGCCTTAGCAGTTCACCTAAGAACCTGTAATAGCGTGGCAACCTATTTATTACTGATATAGAAACATGTTTATCTTTTTTCAAACTGATAACCTCCCGAGTATAGAGAAACTATAATTAAATCATTGTGCTTAAAAACAAAGTTATCATATATGATACACTTTATTTTTAGTTTTGTCAAATAAATAACGAGCTAGTAAGAAAAAAGCTAAAAACTTTGGTATATATTACAATGAAAAATGTTCATTAAATATTAACCCAAAACAGCTTTTATATGCTATAATAAATGTGTAGTTAGATTTTATTCTTCAAATATATTTTTGATGTATATATAATAGGCGTTTACCACAAAATAATGAAAGGAGTTTTTTGATGAACGAACACTACTCAAAAGCTGACAACGACATAACACTGGTTCTGGTGACTGACCAGTTTGCCTGCGAAAGACTGATAGTGGCAGGACGAAAACTGGTGAAAGAGAACAGCACCACGTTGGAGATTTTGAGCATTGCAAGCCCGAACCAACCGCAAAACCCAGAGGCGATAGAGCATTTGTACAAAATCTCGCGTGAGAACGGTGGCAATATGGCTGTTCACTATAGCGACAAACCACTAAAATCCATAACTAGCGCACTGGAAAACCACGCTATCACACATGTGGTTACAGGCTTACCCCAGCAAGAAAATAGCGTACTGAGGACACTGTGGGAGAAGTTCCACAAAACAAAATTTTATACAGTTGACAATGATGGCAATATGCAATCTGCAAAACTGAGCATAGGCTTTTAAATAAAATAATTACACCGCATAGTATGAAAGAAAAATCACGCTATGCGGTGATTTTTATATCTCCATGTCGCAAGCAGCACGCTCGGCAACTATGCCTTTTAGGTAGGCAACTACTTCTTGGTGTAGTGGGTGTGTCACATAAAAATCTAGCGCAGCCATATCCACATACTCAGAGTACAGGCACATATCATATGCACCTCCCTTTACCTCTGGGTGCACTTCCATACGCTCTAGACCGTCTATCTTGCCCACTAGGTCCTCTAGCATTTTCTTAGTTGTGGCTATCTGCACAGCCTTGTTTTCCTGTGTGTCCTCTCTTAGTTTCCACATTACTATATGTCGTACCATAGTCGTTACTCCTTGTCGGTATTTTTATTATGATATAAGTCCCTCTATGCCATATGTCCTGTTTACAGCTTTTGCTTTTTCTATATTTACTAGGTGCTCGTTGAATGTTGTGCCGTAGTAGTGTGTGTACTCCACATCTGTAACAAAGAAAAAGTATGGCGTGTCATTAGGTGTTAGAGATGCTACAAGTGCATCAAGACCTGGGTTTGCTATAGCGCCCACGGGTAGCCCTGGGGAGGCATATGTGTCATATGCATTGAGCACTTCCACAGTTGGTGCACCATCAAAATATGGTGTTAGGTAGTCTGCGATATAGTTGTTTGTTGTACAGCTCTCAAGATTTGGGTACACAGCAGAGGTATCCATTCTGTTATTAAATACAGAAGATACATTATACATTTCCTCCACATTAGCAGCCTCTTTTTGCACTATAGATGCAAATATCACCCATTCTTCTAGTGAAAATCTGCTTTGCTCTAGCAGTGCTAGGTTTTCCTCTGTTAGCACCTTTGTCTGGAAATTTGTCAGTATAGTGTTAATGATATGCTCCACTGTGGCATCTGGGTAAAAAGAATATGTGTCTGGGAACAAGAAACCGTCTATATGCACTGGCTTGCTTGCGTCCTCCGTTATACCGTCTAGGAAGTCATAATCAAACTCTAGCGTATTGAGAGCGGTGATAAACTCGTCTTGCGTAACCAGACCTGATTCCTCTAGCACAGCACCTATCTGGAAAGCATTATAGCCCTCTGGGAAAGTCACATTCACAGTATCGCGCTGTACGGATACTTGCTGTAGTGTCTTTATTACCTCGTCATAGCCATCAGCCGTGTTCAGTGTGAATGTACCATACTGGTAGGTACCGTCACTGCCTGCCACATAGCGTGAATACGCACGGAAAACATAGCTATTGCCGATAATATCATTCTCTAGCAAAATATCTGCAATCTGTGCTGTAGAGGAGCTTTGCGGTATGGTTATCTCAACATCTACGCCCTGTGTGTCCTCTGGGGAGTACTCCAAATATGCGTAGTAACCAGCACCAGCCACAGCTATGATAGCTAGTACAAATAACAAGAGTAAAAATCTTATAAATGCTAAGAAAGGGTTTCTTTTTCGCTTTTTCTTTTTTGTTGTTTCTTCTGCCATAAAAA
>CAYJFF010000125.1:6312-7646 GCA_964369345.1 uncultured Oscillospiraceae bacterium | reverse complement strand
CACCTTGTACAGACTAATCACAGGAGCAGAAACTATCACCCTAACACAACAGCGAAGAAACTAACAAAGGAGTAGAAAGCCTTACTACAATATTCTACTATAAATACCACTATTTTGCAATGTGCTTACAAGCACACAACAAAACTCATTATATCTACTAACAATTGCTAGTAATTGTCTTTCTTCTTTACATTTTTACATTAACATGATAAAATGAACAAAGTACAGCGTATGTCCAACTAAATTATAACACTAGGATGGTAAACTATGAAAAAACTATTGACTTCTGCGTTGATTTTTACATTTTTATTCTCTGGTGCAGTAGGTTGTTCTGCTACTAGCGATAATCCAACAAATATATCACAATCATCACAGACAAGCTCTGTGTCTACTGTCACACCTACTATCACCTCAGAAGTACCGCTAGACACACTAATGGTGGGTACAGGCGCAATGAGTGGTGACTTTATAAGTGGATTTGGCACTAATGCGTACGACTTATCTATTAGGGTGCTTACCAGTGGGTATATTAACACATATGCAGTTACACCCGAGGGTGATATCGTGCTTAATGAAACTGTGGTGGAAAACCTTAATATAACAACCGATGAAGTTGGTAATAAAACATATGCATTCAAGATATACGAGGACCTTTTCTGGAATAACGGCGACCAGATTACCGCGGAGGAGTTTGTTGCGTCTGTGCTGTGGTATTCATCACCACAACTAGCAGAGGCTGGCGCCACATCTGTTGGTGCAGATGGTCTTATAGGCTATACAGAGTACAAAGCTGGTGAAACAGATGTGTTTGCTGGCGTGCAGTTACTTGGTGATTTTGAGTTTTCTGTGACAATATCTGCCGAGGAACTACCATATTTCTGGGAAGTGCTACACGCTACCGTAGGGCCAATACATATGGATACATACCTGCCCTCTTGTGAGGTAGTGAGCACAGCAGACGGCACAAGCTTTTTGTTCTCGGAGGGTGACTTGCTAACAAACTGCGTTAATGTAGTGGAAACCGAACGCTATGCCCCAACTGTGACATCTGGGCCATATACATTTGTTTCGTATGAAAATGATACTGTAACACTGGCAAGGAATGAGCACTTCAAAGGTGACCATAATGGCGATGTGCCTGCGTTTGAGTATATAGTGCAAAAGGCTATTCCATCAGAAACCGATGTTGAGTGGGTAATTAGTGGACAAGTGGACTACGTGGCTGGCGTGGTAGAGAGTGAAAAAATAGAGGCTGCAAAAGCATCTGACACCGCACAGCTACAAACATATCTGCGCTCTGGCTTTGGCTACCTAGCTATGATGTGTGACGAGGG
>CAYJFF010000125.1:0-6212 GCA_964369345.1 uncultured Oscillospiraceae bacterium | reverse complement strand
ACAACAGCATTTGACCGTACAAAAGCAAACACAGACGGAACATACCTACGCCACAATGCAAGCGGCGAAAAATTGGTAATAAACCACCTAGGCACAAGTGACAATGTGCTTACGGATATCATAGAAATACAGTACACAGCTAATGCACCATTGGCAGGGCTGGAGTTTAACCTAGCCAAGAGCGAGTGGAGTGCAGTGCTAGAGAACTTTTATTACTCCTACGAGCTACCTAGCGAAGAGCGTATATATAACACATTTAACCTTGCTACAAACTTCTCATCTGTGTTTGATAGATACGCAGTATGGCATTCTGACTATATGGGTACAGTGAGCAACAAAGGCCAGCTGAGCGACCCTGAGCTTGATGAGCTTATTTTGGCAATGCGTGAGTGTGACCCCACTGATAAAGACGCATACCTAGACGCATGGTTTGATTACCAAGTACGTTGGAACGAGTTAATGCCACAAGTACCGCTATACTCCAACGAGTACTTTGATGTTTCTCATATTTATGTAGATAACATGGATACCACCCCATACGCTAGCTACCACAATATTATCTGCCAAATAGAAAAGAGTGCAAAATAAAAGCTGTGTGAGCTGTGCTATTTATTCTTAAAACTGTTTAAAGAGGTGGCATATGTTACGCTATATAATAAAAAGGTTGTTGATACTTCTTCCTGTTGCTTTTTTGGTGTCAGTTGTCATATTTACAATAGTAAAGTTAATGCCGGGTGACCCTGTGCGCCTTATGCTACCTACCGATATTTTACCAGCGCAGTACGACGCTGCCTATGCTGCAATGCACAAAAAGCTAGGGCTGGATAAAGGTGTAGTAACGCAGTATTTTGCGTGGATAACAAATATATTTTCTGGCGACTTTGGCTACTCCACCACTGGCAAGCCTGTAGCAGATATGGTTGTAGAGCCCATGCGCAACACGCTAATACTTAATCTCGGTGTGCACTTTTTGTATCTGATGATAGCCATACCTGTAGGTATTAGGTGTGCAACCAAGCGTTTTTCGCTATTTGATAATGGCTGGCAAGTATTCTCGCTTATTACATTTTCTACGCCGTCATTTTTCCTTGCCATATTCCTGATATACGTTTTCTCTGTAAATCTGGGATGGCTACCCATGGGTGGTATGCCAAACGCTACTACTCTTAGTGGCTGGGATTTATTCGTGGAGTGGCTACGCATACTTGCACTGCCCACTATCACCATGACCATAGTCAGCCTAGCAGGTGCTATCAGGTATATACGCAATGCAATGATAGAAGCACTAAGCCAAGACTATATACGCACTGCACGCTCAAAAGGGCTTAGCGAAAAAGTCGTTATATACTCCCACGCATTTAGGAATGCACTAATACCTGTATCATATATTATAGTGGGCACTATATTCTCACTTTTTGCTGGCTCTGCACTTATAGAGAGTGTGTTCCAGTACAGTGGAATAGGCACACTGATAATCAGTGCTGTTTTTAACAGAGATAACCAGCTTATAATTACACTAAATCTATTTTACGCGCTACTCAGCCTAGTATCTGTACTAGTCGCAGACATTATCTATGCACTTGCAGACCCCAGAATAAAGCTAGAATGATGGGAAGATGGATATGAACAAAAAAGATGGTAGTGGTGTATTCACAAAATTTGTAGCGTCGTTCTGTGCTATGTTTAAACGCTCACTTAAAGGCAGTAATGTAGCCACCGACCCACTGGGTGACACAGAAACACCAACAGGCATTATATTTTCAAAATTATTACATAACAAGTTATTTATACTGGGGAGCATTGGATTTATAGTTGTCTTTTTGCTCTCCTTTTTAGGTTCTGTTTTTTGTCCCATCGACGAGAACTATACAGAGCTAACGCACGCAAACTTACGCCCTGGGGTGAACTATCTCAACTACCCAAAAGAGCTAGAAGAAACTGTTATTACCAAGATATCTTCTGGTATTTCATTTAGCACTGCAATAACACAGGATGGTGAGTTTCATATATGGGGTACGGAGTCCAACAAAGAACAGGCGAATGTATCTACGTATATTTTTGATGTCCCAGTAGCAGTAGAGAGTGGCAAGATTATAGATATTGCGTGTGGTGGACAGCATATAGTAGCTATAGACGAGAACAACATGTTCCATGCTTGGGGATATAATGGCAACGGACAGACAGATATCCCAGACAATGTGGTGGATACCTTTGCGCAGGGTGATGTAGCTGTGGAGCAAATCTTGGCAAAATCTCAGTGGACAGCAGTGCTAGGTAGTGATAAGCACATCTATATTTGGGGTAGCACGCAGGCAGAGAGCAGCTTGCTTGTTTCATCAAAAATACAGGGACACATCACAAAGATTGCCGCTGGCGACAACAACATGGCACTACTACTAGATGACGGCACAGTTACAGTTATTGGTGACAGAGGCTCGGAGCTATCACAGGAGCTACCCACTCAGCTAACTGATGGTAGTGTGAAAATTGTTGATATAGCTGCTACTAATAGGTCTGCACTGGCACTTGATGAGCACGGCAATGTGTATGTATGGGGCAGTGTGCAAAACAACCTTACCACTCTGCCACAAACACTAGGTGATGTCACAGCTGTTTTCGCAGGGCATAGCAATTTTATTACATTATCGGACACAGGCATGCTGGATATATGGGGTAGCGATGTATTTTCACAGCTGGATATACCCACAAGCGCAACAGCAGTGCAAACAGTATATGCAGACTATTACCAGTTTTACGCACAGGACGAAAACGGAGAGCTATCTGCATGGGGCAACAAGGGCTATTTGTTCGGCAGTGACCACTTCGGCAGAGATATATTCACACGTATAGTGCATGGTGGCAGGATATCGCTGACTGTAGGTGCTGTGGCTGTGGTTATTTCTGTTACACTAGCGCTGATTGTCGGTCTTGCATCTGGGTATTTTGGTGGCTGGGTGGACCACGTGCTCATGCGTATAACAGATGTTTTCTCCTCCATTCCTTTCTACCCTATCGCTATTACATTGTCATATGTTATCGGTTTTTCACTCTCACAGTCACAAAAACTATACCTGATAATGGTAATACTGGGGCTTTTGGGGTGGATGTCCCTTGCAAGGCTTATTCGTGCACAACTACTGCTAGAGCGTGAGAAAGACTTTGTGGTGGCGGCACGTGCACTGGGTATACGTAGTGGCACTATTATGTGGCGACATATACTACCAAATATCGTAAACCTTATCATTGTTAATATAACACTTGGCTATGCATCTTCGCTATTGTCGGAGGCTGCGCTGTCCTTCCTCGGGCTTGGTGTTGCAGAGCCTACGCCCTCTTGGGGTAATATGCTTATGTCTGCGCAGGATATAGCAGTAATAGAGTTTTACTGGTGGCGCTGGCTGATACCATCGGCATTTGTTATAGTTACTGCACTGTGTGCAAACCTTGTTGGCGACGCACTGCGTGAGGCTATCGACCCACGTTCGTCAGAGAAATAGGAGGCTGTGATGAATATACTAGAGATTAGAGAATTGCACACCTATTTTGATACTAAAAAGGGGCTAGTAAAAGCTGTAAACGGTGTATCTCTCGCTATAGAGCAGGGAAAAACACTGGGTGTCATAGGCGAGTCTGGCTCGGGCAAGAGCCAAACAGCCATGAGCGTGCTAAGGCTATTTGAAAAAAACCAAAAAATACACAGTGGCGAGATATTGTTCGAGGGTGAGGAAATCTCTACCATAGACGACAAATCTTTGCGTAGCATACGTGGTAATGCTATTTCTATGATATTCCAAGAGCCAATGACTAGCCTAAACCCTGTTTTTACCATTGGCAAACAGATAGCAGAAGTGTTTATGCTACACCAAAATATGAGCAAAAGAGAAGCTATGCAGAGCGCTGTAGAAATGCTGGGCAAGGTGAAAATACCTAATCCACAGGGCATTGCAAATCAGTACCCACATCAGCTATCTGGCGGTATGCGACAACGTGTTATGATAGCTATAGCACTTGCCTGCAAGCCACGCCTATTGATAGCGGACGAGCCAACAACTGCACTAGATGTGACCATACAGGCACAGATACTATTGCTAATGAACGAGCTAAAAAAAGACAGTGGTACTTCTATTATGTTTATAACGCACGACCTCGGCATTATAAGGCAGATGGCAGATACCGTAGCAGTTATGTACTGTGGGCAGGTGGTGGAGCTTGCACCTGTTGGCTATATATTTAGCAAGGGGGCAGTTTTTTCCCACCCATATACAGAGGCACTGCTGAGTAGCTCTCCGTCTTTTGGTGGGCACAGTGGTGACAGGCTGGACGCTATACAGGGGAATGTGCCACATCCGCTAGAGCTACCACATGGCTGTAAATTTGCACCACGTTGCAAGTACTGCACGGACAAATGCAACACTTGCGAGCCACCACTGACACAGGTGGACGACACCCAGCATATCCGTTGTTTCTACCCTAGCAAAGCGAGGTGTGAAAATGAGTGATACAAAAAAAGCACTGATAAGCCTACAGGATATCAAGATGTATTTCCCGCTAAAAAAGAGCCTGAATTTCTCTGGGAATAGAAAATACGTAAGAGCTGTGGACGGTGTGAGCATTGATATCTATGAGAATGAGATTTTGGGGCTTGTGGGGGAGTCTGGCTGTGGCAAGAGCACACTGGGCAAGGTGATACTACAACTATATAGGCAGACAAGTGGCGAGGTATATTACCAAGACCACGCACTATCCAGGCTGGGCAAAGAGCATATGCGCAAACTAAGAAAAGAGCTACAGATAGTGTTCCAAGACCCGTATTCCTCACTTAACCCACGCATGACAGTGGGGCAGTTGATATCAGAAGCGCCACTAGCACACAAGATGTACAAAAGAAACGACAAGTTGCTTGAGAACTACACAGTATCTATAATGGAAAAATGCGGACTGCAACGGTATATGCTACACCGCTACCCACACCAGTTTTCTGGGGGTCAGCGACAGCGTATAGGCATAGCGCGCGCACTGGCACTACAGCCAAAATTTGTTATTTGTGATGAGTCACTCTCTACCCTAGATGTCTCCATACAGTCGCAGATAATCAACCTGCTACTGGATTTAAAAGAAAAAAACAACCTGACTTATCTGTTCATTTCGCATGATTTGGGCACTGTTAGGTTTGTTTCTGACCGTATAGGCGTTATGTATCTTGGTAGTATGATGGAGCTTGGCAGTGCTGATAGTGTTTTCGAGAGACCTCTACACCCATATACACAGGCACTCATCAACTCCATACCATCGGAAACCACAGAGCTACAAGCACTGGAGGGTGATGTTCCCAGCCCAATAGACCCACCTAGTGGTTGCAAGTTCCACCCACGTTGCAAATATGCACAGGCTAAATGTAGCCAGACCGTGCCATCGTGGCAGGAATATAGCAAAGACAGGTTTGTTGCGTGCCACTACCCACTAAATGCAGAAAACTGATGAAAAACGGAGTTGCTACAAATGTTTGAAAAACTGCGTGCTCTTTTACCAAAAGAAAAAACTAAAGAGGAGCTAAACAGCCACTACGAGCAAACCGAGCTAGAAAAAGGAGATTTGCTTGCTATGATGATAGCAGCATTTATAACATTTGCTCCAGTTATACTAGCAGTCGCTCTTGTCGTTGTCGGCATTGCATATTTATTTGGTTTATAGATAATATTTATATTCGGTGAGCCACCGAGGGCAATCCCACCACCAAAGTTGGTGCTAGCTCTTAGTCTGCGTTTGTGGTGGGGATATACATGCTATTTATATTTGACGAAGTCACCCAAAAGTTTTACTCAATTTTTTTCAAAAAATTGCGGTGCTTAGGCAGAGCCTAAGTCGTTTTCCTCAGAAAACGAAACACCCCTGCCCTGCAAGGCTTTTTTTGCTTCACTTTTTGAAGAAAAAAAGTGACATAGCCTACTTGCAACCGAGAAATATTATATTTTGTTGGTGATGTGCCTCAGCGGTACGCTCTGTGGTAGCTCGCATCTACTTGACACTATCAATAGCAATTTTTGCTTTTTCACGCACTAACTTTCTACAGAATTGCGGAGCTACTGTTAGTTTTTTTGCTGTTTTAGGTTGATGTACGGTAGTTTGTACGTATACAGCTTTTATTCTTATGCACCTACTATCGCAGATGTGCGTATAAATATTGTAGAAAAATAGTTTACAAATCATATCGT
>CAYJFF010000124.1:5680-7769 GCA_964369345.1 uncultured Oscillospiraceae bacterium | reverse complement strand
ATGTAGGGCCGTCTTCTGTAAACTCTAAAGTTACGAGTACTTTGCCGTATCTAAAATTATGAGAGTCTTTTATCTGCCTATGAAAGTCTTTTATTCTCTCTGCCTTGCTCATGCTACTATCTATTACTATATCACTGATGTCTATTAGCTCATCTATGTTCATTATTATCCCCCTATATTGTCACGTATTATGTTAGTGCTAATATAGTGCACTCACCTATATAAATGTCACCCTGTGTGCGTTTTGCTATGTCTTTGTATAATGTAGCTGTTTTATCCAATTCTTTGTTCCTCCTAATTTTAATCTATTGTGTACTATATTACAGGTATCAGTAACATTCCAGAACTACTTAGCTCACCGTCGCTGGGGTTTTCTTCTTCTATACGGCTTACGCTCGTGTTATAGCGCTTTGCAATATCCCACATAGGCTCTTTTTCGGACATTATATATAGGTAAAGCCCACTAGGCATAGAAACATCACCATCTTTTCTATCTTCTACCACTATATCATCTATAGCTGTGTGTTTTGTAGATACAAATACTTCGCCCTGTATGGATATATCACACCTAACCTCTATGCTGTCATTGCCACTAAAATTAAAGCTGCTACCCAATATACGCATCTCTGCATCAGTTGTTGTATTCTCGTGTGAGCAGTTAATGCGATGTTCAAGCTCTATAGTTTTATCAAAATAGTATATCTCACCGTCTTCCATACCAGCAAACATAGCCACTACTATGCGGCCCTCTGCTATTAGGCCATCTTTGTCACTGCGCATAGTCAAGCTCTGTGCCTCGCACCATAGCTCCAGAATGTTTTTTACGTTTTCTGGCAGTTTGACTACATCTTTTTGTAGCACCAGTTCCTCTATATCGTCCACAGGTAGCACTGTGAGATATTCTTTGCTCTTGAAAGTGCAAGTACCTTTTGTGGAGTAACAGTCACTACAAGTCACAGCTTGGTAGTCACACTCTGCGCTAGCATTGAGAATAGCAACTGCATCTATTTTTACCATTTTGTTATCGCCGTTGCTGTCTTGCACAAGCTCTAGGTTACAGTACGTTAGCTTTGCGCATACCTTAACCTTGCAAGCTTCATCGACTTCGTCTATATCCACCATGCCAAACATAGGTAGGTTGAAGTCCATACAGTCATAACTACCACTAACGCTCCTATAAAATATATGCAGGTCTATTTCACCTTTGATTATCACTTTGCCATCGCTTGCTTTGTAGTCTATAATCTTAGGTATTGCATTATAACGTAGTATCTCTAGTATGGGTGACTTGCCATAGGCGATGTCCATAGTTTCTTCTAGTCGTAGCTCCCTGTGTCCTTCGCCCAGTAGGTATATAGAGTTGCTCTTTTCTTCTAGTAACTCAATGCCAGCACCCTCTCCTCTGGTTATTACCATCTGTTTGTGGCAAGCACGTACTTTTACAGAAATAGCCAGTGCACCACGGATATCCAGCCTGCGCTGGTTTATAGCACGGCAATTAACATAGCTCACTGTAGCGCGTATAGTAGCAATAGCCTTTTCTGTGTCCCCTTTGATATCTAGGCTCTTGGAAAAGGGTAGTTTGTATTCTGCCTTGCAAATACCCTCTGATGCAGAAGTATAATAAACAGTTACAAACGATATGCCGTCTATATTTATTCTGCCACCGTGGATATGCTTACTAGAGATAACGGGCGATACATTGCACTTTAATATCCGAACAACATCGGGGCAATAATCGGGTAGCAGTGCATCACACTCCAAAGGTTGCTCGGCGGTTTCATCAAGTAGCATAGCGCTAATATATAGCGGTTGCCTGTGTAGCTTTAAATCCATAGAATTTACCTCTCATTCTTGTTATTAAACTTTTCCTTTGTGCCTTTACCACTACTATATTCATGGTTTGTACGCTTTATGCAAGGGCGTAGGCATAGAAATATATTATTTATGTACGAATATGTGCCAATAGGCTGAATTTTTTGTGTAAATATAGTGCAAGGCTCGTTGACTAATAGCTATGCAAAATGTTATTACAACCTCACCCACTAGCAAAATCACAGATTTTGAGTGGGAACCCGAGAATGTTGAA
>CAYJFF010000124.1:0-5580 GCA_964369345.1 uncultured Oscillospiraceae bacterium | reverse complement strand
ACTATCAACCACGCGTTGCTTCGGTTGTTGTACTTTTTTTGATTTTGTGTTATAACAACCTCACCCACTAGCAAAATCACAGATTTTGAGTGGGAACCCGAGAACGTTGAAACTATCAACCACGCGTTGCTTCGGTTGTTGTACTTTTTTTGATTTTGTGTTATAATGAGCTCTGAAGTGTCGGGAAACAAAAAATAATTTAGTTCCCCATAAATCGGAGGTCGTATGAGAGTAAAAACAAGGGAAATAAAAATAGGTAATGTTACAATAGGCGGTGAAAATCCGATTGCTATACAGAGTATGCTAAACGCAAACCCAGAGGATATAAACGCAAATATACAGCAAACAAAGGAGCTGTACGAGGCAGGGTGTGATATAAACAGGGTGGCAATACAGGGCATGAACCATATATCGCTGATAGAGCCTATAAAGCTTGCATCTCCTATGCCGTTGGTAGCAGATATTCAGTTCAATTATAAACTAGCGGTGGAGGCGGCATATGCTGGTGTGGATAAAGTCCGTATAAACCCTGGTAACATAGGCGATGATAGCCGTGTGAGGGAGGTTGTGCGTGCCTGTAGAGAAAAGAATGTACCTATAAGGATAGGTGTAAACTCTGGCTCGCTGGAAAAAGAGGTGCTAGCAAAACATGGCCACCCCACAGCAGATGCACTGGTGGAGAGCGCTATGCTGAACATACAACAGCTAGAAAAGCATGATTTTTATGACTATATAGTTGCTATTAAGTCCTCCGATGTTAAGCGCACAATGGACGCATACAGGAAGATATCACAGCTGCGCGACTGCCCACTGCACCTAGGTGTTACAGAGGCTGGTACTGCACATATGGGTCTTGTGAAATCTGCTGTGGCACTCGGTGCACTTATGGCAGATGGAATAGGCGATACTATAAGGGTGTCACTAACTGCAAACCCAGTGCTAGAGATTGGTGCGGCTAAGGATATTTTGCGTGCTATAGGCAAGCTAGAGGACGGAGTAACATTTATATCTTGTCCCACCTGTGGCAGGTGCAAGGTAGACCTGATATCCATGGCTACAGAGGTGGAAAACTCACTAAAAGACTGCAAGAAAAAGCTGAATGTTGCTGTTATGGGCTGTATTGTAAATGGCCCAGGAGAGGCAAAAGATGCAGACATTGGGCTTGCCTGTGGCGCAGAGCACTGCACTATATTTGCAAGAGGTGCAGAGCCCATAAAGGTTAGGACAGAAAATGCAGTTGCCACACTGCTAAGCGAGATAGAAAAGCTGTAAATATATAGAAATGTGAGTGGTTTGTTTGAAAAAATTCGTTGACATATTTGGTAAATATTATGACAAAAGCAAGTGTCCAGCACTAAATGAGTGCGAGATAACAAAGCTACAAATGACAAAAGAAAAAGACAAGCTTTCCGTAGATATAGCGCCAGTGCGCATAGTGCCAAAGCCAGAGTTTACACTTGCTGTGCGCTGTATAAAAGAGGGCACGCCTATAGAGAGCATATCTTTTAATTACCAGTACCCAGCAGAGTGGCTATGTGGTGAGGTAATAGAGGATATAGCATATACTTTGCTACAGTCCGGTGAGCCTGTAAATGGCTTTTTCTATGATGCAAAGGCGGAGTATACAGCAGATACTTTCCGTGTCAAGCTGTTCCACGGTGGGGCAGATTTCCTAAAAGAAATTAATATAGAGGGCAAAATAGCAGCACTAATATCACGTGATTTTGGTATTATGCCAACAGTGATAATAGAGGATGATGAAAATGCAGACCTGACAATAAAAGAGCCAAAAAATTCTGCACCTGTAGTGCGTGAAAAAAGAGAGCCTGTAAAGCACCAACGCAAGAAAGTCACTGCAAAGTTTGAGGGCTTGCCACTGGTGGAAAATTCTGGCGAGATTGTCATGGGAAATGAGATAAAGACCACGCCAATGCCACTTAGCACTGTCAGCAATGAGTCTGGCAAAGTGGTAGTATGGGGTGATGTGTTTGACGTGCAATCACGCGAGAACAGGGACGGTTCCAAGATAATAATGTCCGTGAGTATATCGGACTACACAAGCTCTCTTAACCTGAAAATATTTGATGATATAGCAAAAAAACGTGACTATGAGCCAATAAAAGAGGGTAGCACAATACTTGTACGTGGGGAGATAGGCTATGATAAATATGACCGAGATATAGCACTGCGCCCAAATAGCATTATGCTTGTGAAAAAGAAAGAAATGACAGACAATGCAGAGGAAAAACGTGTGGAGCTACACTGCCACACAAATATGTCTGCTATGGACGGTATCACACCAGCATCAAAGCTTGTGGAGCTTGCTGCAAAGCTGGGTCATCCCGCTATTGCTATAACGGACCACGGTGTTGCACAGGCGTTCCCAGAGGCAATGTATGCACAGAGCAAGGCGCGAAAAACAAACCCAGATTTCAAGGTAATATATGGTATAGAGGGGTATTATGTTGATGATACCATACCAGTAGTTACTGGCGAGGGTAGCAGTACCATAAACGATGATATTATTATATTTGACCTAGAAACCACGGGGCTTTCTGCCGCTAGTGAGCGTATTACAGAGATAGGCGCTGTGAAGATAAGCAAGGGTATGATAACAGAGAGTTACCAAACTTTTGTAAACCCAGAAATGACAATACCAGCGCATATAACCAAGCTAACAGGCATAACAAACGAAATGGTGAAGAACGCACCAGATGAAAAAACAGCGTTGGAGAGCTTTTTTGAGTTCTGTGGTGAGAACACAGTGCTTGTAGCACACAACGCAAGTTTTGATATGAGCTTTGTACGTGCTGCTATGGCTAGGCACAAGATGAAAAAGACACTAGCAGTAGTTGATACACTGATACTTGCAAGGGCTATGTACACAGAGCTAAAAAGCCACAAGCTAAATGTTATAGCCAAGCACCTAGGTGTAATACAGCTAAGCCACCACCGTGCAGATGATGATGCTAGAGTACTGGCAGAAATATTCCAGAAAATGCTGATAAAGCTTGGCGAAATAGGCGAGATAAATAGTATTTGGGACCTTAATGTAGATATTGATAAAGAGAGTAGCTACAAGGGCAACAGCAACCATATCATTATACTGGCAAAGAACAAAGCTGGGCTAAAAAATCTGTATAAGCTAATATCTTTTTCCAACCTCAACTATTTTTATAAAAGGCCAAGAATACCAAAGAGTGAGCTTATAAAACACAGGGAGGGTCTAATAGTAGGCTCTGCGTGCGAGGCTGGTGAGCTATTCTCTGCTATTGTGGGTGGCAAGCAGTGGGCAGAACTGTGCGAGATTGCAAAGTTCTATGACTACCTAGAGGTACAGCCAATAGGCAACAATGCATATATGCTGAGGAATGGCACTGTAAACAACGAGAGCGACTTGCAGAATTTTAACAAGACAATAATAAAACTGGGTGATAAACTAAATATCCCAGTTGTTGCTACTGGCGACGTGCATTTTATGTCGGAGAATGAGGCGAAGTTTAGAGAGATACTGATGATGTCGCAAGGCTTTGATGATGCAGGTGAGCAGGCACCGCTATACTACCGCACCACACAGCAGATGCTTGATGAATTTGTATACTTGCCAGAGGAAAAAGCGTATGAGATAGTAGTGACAAATCCACGCAAAATAGCAGAAATGTGCGATGTTATTCGACCAATACCGGAGGGCACATTCACACCGTCCATTGAGGGAGCAGAGCAAGAGCTTATAGATATTACTACAAACAGGGCAGAGGAGCTGTATGGCAAACCAATGCCTGAGATAGTAGAAAAAAGGCTGAAACGTGAGCTGGACTCCATAACCAAGCACGGATTTTCTGTGCTGTACATGATATCGCAGAAGATAGTAAAAAAATCTGTTGATGACGGATATTCCGTAGGCTCTCGTGGCTCGGTTGGCTCGTCTTTCGTGGCTACAATGTCAGGAATATCAGAGGTTAACCCGCTATCACCACACTATGTTTGCCCAAGCTGTAAACATAGCGAGTTTTTTGTAAATGGCGAGGTCGGCTCGGGCTTTGACCTACCAGAGAAAAAATGTGTAAAATGTGGCACGGACTATTACCGTGATGGGCACGAAATCCCATTCGAAACTTTCCTAGGATTTAATGGTGACAAAGCGCCAGATATCGACCTTAATTTCTCTGGTGAATATCAGTCCAGAGCACATGCATATACAGAGGAGCTGTTTGGTAAAGACCATGTTTTCAAGGCTGGTACTATATCCACAGTTGCAGAAAAAACAGCATTTGGATATGTAAAACACTACCTAGAGGACACTGGACAGTGTGTGCCAAATGCAGAAGAAGCAAGGCTTGTAAAAGGCTGTACAGGTATCAAGAAAACAACAGGACAGCACCCAGGTGGCATGGTTGTTGTACCAGCAGAGTACGAAGTATATGATTTTTGCCCTGTACAACACCCAGCAGATGATAGCAAGAGCACTACTGTCACTACTCACTTTGACTTTCACTCACTACACGACACAATACTAAAGCTTGATGAGCTAGGGCATGACTCTCCCACACTCTTTAAGTATCTGGAGGACTACACAGGTGTAAAACTGACAGATGTACCAATGAGTGACCCACGCATATACAGCCTGTTCACATCATCAAAAGAGCTGGGCGCAGACCTGTCCGAGATTAACTGCAAAACAGGTACGCTAGCACTGCCAGAGATGGGTACGCCATTCGTACGTAACATGCTAATGGATGCACAGCCGAAGAATTTTAGCGATTTGTTGCAGATATCTGGGCTGTCGCACGGTACAGACGTGTGGATAGGCAATGCAAAGGACTTGATAGCTGACGGCACTTGCACAATCTCCGAGGTTATAGGAACACGTGATAGTATCATGGTGGAGCTTATGCACTATGGGCTAGAGCCAACAATGGCGTTTAACATAATGGAGATTACAAGAAAAGGTAATGCTGCTAAGCTTTTTACACCAGAGATAAAGAAAGAAATGCTGGACAAGGGCGTGCCACAGTGGTACATAGATAGTTGCCTGAAGATAAAGTATATGTTCCCAAAAGCCCATGCGGCGGCGTATGTTATATCTGCTATCAGGCTGGGTTGGTACAAGATTTATCACCCTACAGAGTTCTATGCTGTGCTTTTCTCCATACGTGGCGAAGATTTTGATGCAAACTATGCTATGGGTGGTGTGCAGTCTGTAAAACAGGCGATAAACGTGCTAAATGCAAAGGGCAATGAGAGAAGTGCGAAAGAGGACGGTGTGCTAGAGAGCCTGCAAATCACATACGAGATGCTACACAGGGGTATAGAGCTGCTACCAGTAGACCTATACAAATCCCACGCTAGACTATTTACTATAGAAGATGGCAAGATAAGACTGCCATTTACTAGCCTAAAAGGGCTTGGTGGTAATGCAGCAGAGTCACTACACGTTGCTGGTAAAGATGGTAGCTATTTCTCTATAGAGGAAATAAATATACGTGCTGGTGTGGGCAAGAGCGTTATAGAAATCCTGCGTGAGCATGGTAGCCTTACAGGACTAGCAGAAACAAGCCAAACAACACTTTTCTAGTCGCA
>CAYJFF010000123.1:0-8003 GCA_964369345.1 uncultured Oscillospiraceae bacterium | reverse complement strand
TGTGTTTGGGATATAGGATTTGTTTGTATTCGGGCATAAAAATTCGTCCCTAGCATAGAGCTAAGAGCGTTGTGGGTGTCGAGCCTTCTCGACTGGTCAGTATATTGAAATTTTATGTCGGATGTGGGGTCAACCCCTAGCAACTGGCAGATAGGAGCAGAACGATGAATAAAATAAAAGAAAAATTTAAAAGGCGAGGGCGAAATGCAGATATTGGGTTGTATTTGCTTGTTATTCTTCCGCTCCTTTATTTTGTGATTTTTAAGTACATACCTATGCTGGGTATTGTGGTAGCGTTCCAAGATTATAATATCTTCAAAGGCTTGTTTGGTAGCGAGTTTATCGGCTTTGAGGTATTTGAGGAGCTATTCACTAGCAAAGATTTCTTGGAAGCACTGGGAAATACTATTTTCCTTAGCTTGGGTGAGTTCTTTCTGGGAACCCCAGCACCTATCATTTTAGCACTTATGCTAAACGAAATCAGGCTAACAAAGTTTAAGAGAGTAACACAGTCCATGCTATACCTACCACATTTCCTGTCATGGGTTATCGTTGGTGGTTTGCTTATACAGCTATTCTCAAACTCTGGTATGGTAAACAATGTTATTTCTGCTTTGGGGCTTGAAAAAATCCCTTTCTTAACAGAAGAAAGCAGCTGGATTTGGATGTTCCTATGGACGGGTGTATGGAAAAGTGCGGGCTGGGGAACTATCATATACTTGGCAGCACTTACAGGCATTAGCCCAGAGATATATGAGGCAGCAAATGTTGATGGTTGTGGTAGAATAAAAGCTATTTGGTATATCACATTACCGTCCATCTTCCCAACAATAGCTATTGTATTTGTTCTAGGACTTGGCGGACTACTGGACGTTGGTTTTGAGAAAATGTACGCACTTACAAACCCGTATGTATCCGATGTATCCGACGTAATAGCTACATATGTTTACAGGGTGGGTATAGAGAGCTTGCGCTATAATATTTCTACTGCGGCTGGTCTGTTCCAGAGCGTAGTTACAGTAATATTGGTGTTTATAACCAATACAATATCCAGAAAACTAAACGACACAGGAATTCTTTGGTAAGGAGGTGCAATGATGAATAGAAAAATGACAAAATCGGATTATATACTGGAAACTTCTCTTGTTGTCTTGGTCACAATAATAACTTTTATATGCTTGGTGCCATTTATACACGTGCTTGCAATGTCACTAAGTAGGTCGGATGCTATTACCTCGGGCTCTGTTTTTCTAGTGCCTATAGGTATAAATTTCGAAGCTTATGTGCGTATCTTTCAAGATGTGCTGATGATGAATTCGCTGTGGTTTAGTATATACTTGACACTAGCACAGGTTGCATTCTCACTGGTGTTTACAACATGCCTTGCATATCCACTATCACGCCCAAATTTCAAGTGGAAAAAACAAGTAACTATTTTTGTGCTTATTACAATGTATGTAAATCCTGGTACAATACCAGCCTATCTGCTTATACAATACACAGGGCTACTGGATACTGTGTGGGCACTATTGCTACCTGGTATCATATCTGTGTACAACCTGCTTGTAATGCGCTCTTTTTTCCAGACAATACCAGAGAGCTTGGTAGAGTCTATAAAAATAGATGGTGGCTCTGAGATACGTGCACTTGTAAGCATTGTATTGCCTCTATCCAAGCCGGTACTGGCTACAATGGCACTTTTTTATGGTGTTGCTCGCTGGAACAAATACTCCGACGTGCTGTACTATATTCAAGATCCAGACATGATGACACTACAAACACGACTACAGCAGATAATATCACAGAACCAAATTACAGAGGATCTCGAAGAACTAGCACAGAATGCAGGCTCGCTAGTAGAAACCGAGGCACTGAAGTCGGCGTGTCTGATATTTGCAACAATACCAATTTTGGTCATGTATCCTTTCTTGCAGAAGTATTTTGTAAAAGGAATGACACTTGGTGCAGTAAAAGAATAATTGTTTGATGAAACATATAGAGTTTTGTGCAGAATGGAGCATATAATGAAACCACTTTTAGAAAACACATTAGTTAATAAAAACCACCCAGAAATCTTATATTGGTTTTGGGATGAGCATAGCATAGTAGACAAAAAATATATGCGTGAGCTAGAAAAAATCAAAGAGAGCTCGCCTTTTGACTTGATTTTCCTAACAGCGAGAGGAACACTGAATTTCTTTGATGATAGAGAAGTGCTAAGCGAAGCTTTTGCAGAAGCGCTAGAGTATGCGCACAATAACGACCTGAAAATAGCGCTACAACTATGGCGACACGAAGAAAACCTAGATAAAAATAATGCTCTATCCCTAATAGTAGAGGAAGAATTGACACTAAACAGCTATGGCGAGGCACACTACATAGCAGTGAAAAGGGGCGACCGTGAGTATGTAGGCATAGGCAGTGAGCTTTTTGGTGCATTTGTTTTTGACAAAGTGGGCGCTGGTGAGTACAAAGATGGCTCGTTTGAGGAAGTAACAACACGCTGTGCAGTGACAGAAATAAACGCAGAAACGCTAGATATATCTGTGTCGCTGGGCGAGGCTTACGCGAATAAAACTATCTATTTCCTAACCTCACATTACTGCAAATCCCCAGACCTATATAGTGATTATTACATAGACAGCTTCAGCAAAATTCTTAGCTTTTATCAGGATATCCCGTTCGATGGAATAGGGCTTGATGAGTTTAAGTCTATGAACATTAAGCACGCTGTTCTGATATTCTCCACTGGCAAAAAATTCAGAGAGCGACTATATGGCAAGTCTTTTGCAGAGTACTATAAGCAAGAGAGTGGCTGTGACCTAAAACAAACAATACTAGAAATGCGATATGTAAAAGAGGGTGACGACAGCACTCGCATATATGCAATAAATAGCTATTTTGATGTGCTAAAAGATAATGTTATCAGGATAGAAAACTTTGTTGCAAAGCGTGCAAAGGAGCTGTATGGTGAGGATATTTTCATAGGCCTGCACAATACTTATCACAACTACTTGGGACAAGACGAGATATGGCAAACAGGCTGTATGTGGTGGGACTTACCACGTGAATATGGACAGACAGACGAACATATTTCCTACCCTGTAAGGCTTGGTATAGCTTGTTCTTACCCAAAAACGATTGTCTATGACATGTATTATGCACACAAAACAGCGGACGAGATATATGTAAAAGCGATGGAAGATGCAAAGTATAGCTGTAGAATACACTACCATGCATTTAATGACACTCGCCCAAATAGATTTAATATGGACGATGACGATTTCCTAGAAAAAATAACAAAGGTAGAGAACAAAATAAGACTGCTTAACCATATAGATACCAAGCTACCAGCTATGGACTTGCTTGTGGTGTTTGGCAGACCAGCTATGACGAACTGGTTCCCGCACGAGGAAAACAGAGATGACTTTGATATGAACATTTCTACAAGAGTACTTGAAAAAGCAAACTTGTTGTGGAATAATAATATCGTGTGCGCAGTGGTTCCTAGTACAAAGATTGATAGTGGTGTGCTAAAGCTTGCAGAGGACGGCTCTATCTGCTATAATGGACACAGCTTTAAACAGCTACTATTTATTGGTGCTCAGTATTCCAAGAAAAAAACACTGGAATTTTTGCTAGAGTGCTCTAAACACAACACTACTTTTATTGATGATATAGCAACACATGATTTTGACGGTAATGATTGTAGCGAGATTTTTGCACAAATAGGCGAGCATGCTCACGTAATAGATTTTTCTGTACGTACACTTTGTAGCCTGGGTGTAGCAAAAAACAAACTACCAACAAGTAGCGTGCTTACAGATGGCATGGTGATTTGTAGCGATACAACATCTGTACTCAGCGATAAGCCAGAGAAATTCAGCCTAGTGATAGGTAACCATACTTTCACAGGTGAGTACATTGGCATAATGGCGCTAAAAGCAGACCCTATCAGTGGTGAGATACAAACTCTTGCTTGTGGTGGTTTCCACAAAATTTATAGGGACGGGACACTTGTTATGCAGTCAAAAGAAAGATGCGATTTGATTTATAACCCAGACCAAAACCAGTGCATTTGCATAAGCGATAATGACCAAAACAAAATAGAGTGGTAACACAGTAAGCTGTGCGACTACATAACATACCTATCCTGTAGCTTTTTGCAGGGTAGGTAGTGTTGTTTAGTATATTAGTAGCTATAACAAAAAGGAGAGTTAGCATATGGTATTTCAAAAAGCACAAATAATCACAAACACGATATTCGAGAAACTTAGCCCTATTAATGTGTTCCACAAAGAAATGGAAAAAGCGACCTATATCCCTGCAAAAGAGTACGAGAATAAGCATATCTTGTTCCGTAAGCAGTTTGTGGTAGGCACAGCTGGCAAAGCAACGATAAAAATATCTGCCGATGACTACTATAAGCTTTACATAAATGGTGAGTTTGTAACGCAGGGGCCAGCACCCTCGTACAATTTTGCATATTACTACAACGAGGTAGATATTACTAGCTATTTAGTGAGTGGCGAAAACACAATAGCTGTGCACACATATTATCAGGGTGTTATAAATAGGGTGTGGGTGAGTGGTGATTTGCGACATATGCTAGTTGCAGAGATAGAAAATGATGGTGAGGTTGTTGCTTTTACTGACACTTCTTGGAAAACAAGTATGCACACAGCATATGAGATATGTGGAGAACGCAAAAGCTACCAAACTACATTTTGTGAGAGCTACAATGCATCTGCACCAGAGGTCGGTTTCGAGCAAAAAAGCTATGATGATAGCAACTGGGACAGTGCTGTGTTAAAACAAAACGCTGTTTATAAATTTGTAAAGCAAGAAACAAAACAGCTAGATATCTACAAGATAAAGCCACAGGTGGTAGAGAAAAATAGCGGGGGCTACTTTGTGGATATAGGGCAGGAGATTATAGGATATGTGACCTTTGAGGCTAAGGGCAACAGGGGCGATATAATATATGTAAAATCTGCCGAGGAGCTAACAGACGATAATCAGGTGCGCTATGCACTGCGTTGCAACTGCACATACAAAGAGCAGTTTATACTGGGGGATAGCCTAGCGCGCTATAGTCAGTACGACTATAAAGGCTTTAGGTATGTGCAAATAGATGTACCAGAAAGTGCTACTATAGACAAAGACAGTATAGAGATAATCATCAGGCACTATCCATATCAGCAAGCTGTGCAGTGCCCCACAGATGACGAGGATATGAGGCGGGTGTGGGAGCTATGTGCAAATACGCTAAAATATGGAACGCAAGAAGTGCATATGGACTGCCCAACGCGTGAAAAAGGGCAGTATCTTGGTGATGCAACTGTCACAGCTATCGCATATACAATACTGACCGGTGATACCATATTTATGAAAAAGCTACTGCGTGACTTTGCGAACACCTCGTTTATATCAAAGAGCATTATGGCTGTTTCTACGTCATCATTTATGCAAGAGATAGCGGACTACTCACTACAGTTCCCACTACAAGTGTTGTGGCTATACAACTATGAAAATGACATTGAGTTTCTAAAAGAGATGTACCCATATATAAAAAACATAATAGATGAATTTGCGTATTATGAGCGTGAGGATGGTCTGATAGAGAATGTTACTGACAAGTGGAACTTGGTGGACTGGCCTGTTAATATGCGTGATAACTATGATTTTGAGCTGACAAAGCCTATCGGTAGTGGTGTTATAAATGTGCTTAATGCGTTCTATTATGGTGCTATAGTAGCGTATGAAAAGGTGAGCGACATACTGGGTGTAGAATATACAAATAGGAGTACCCACCTAAAAACAGTTTTTAACAAAGCTTTTTTCTGTGCAGAAACCATGCTGTATGTTGATAGTGAAACTAGCAAGCATAGCAGTATACACGCTAATATGCTACCACTGCTGTTCTCGATGAATGATGACGGAACAGACAAACTGGTGGATTTTCTGGACAAAAAAGGTGTGCACTGCTGTGGTGTTTATATGGCAATGTTTATGCTAATGGCACTGAAAAACGCAGGTGCAACAGATGCTGTAAAAAGACAGCTACTCTCCGACCGTGCGTGGCTAAAAATGCTATCACAGGGCGCTACTACATGTTTCGAGGCTTGGGGAAAAGAGGACAAGGTGAATTGCAGTCTTTTCCACCCATGGGCGACAGCGCCAATTATCATACTTTCAGATACCAAATTCCCTTTCTAATTTAACACATAACAGAAAAACTCCAGTAACCACAATAGGTACTGGAGTTTTGTTGTTTATTTACTTAAACTGAACATCATACAGCTTGGTATAAATGCCGTTTTGCGCATACAGTTCTTCATGGTTGCCTTTTTCTGCAACACCATCTTCTGTTAGCACGATAATTACATCAGCATTTTTTATAGTGGATAGCCTATGTGCGATAACCAGCGTGGTTCTGCCCACTGACAAATCCTGTAGCGACTTTTGTATCTCTAGCTCGGTTTGATTATCTAGTGCGGATGTAGCCTCGTCCAGTATTAGGACGGATGGGTTTTTCAGGAAAGCACGTGCTATGCTTATACGTTGTTTTTGTCCACCAGATAGTCTTACGCCTTTTTCGCCGACATTTGTATTATATCCATCTGGACAGCTCATAATAAAGTCATGCACCTTAGCTTTTTTTGCAGCCTCTATGATATCTTCATCAGTAGCGTTAACATTGCCATACATTATATTCTCTTTTATGCTACCAGTAAATAAGAAAATATCCTGTTGCACAATACCCACAGCATTTCTAAGAGATTTTAGCTTGATATCACGCACATCATTGCCATCAAGGGTTACACTACCAGCAAGACAGTCATAAAACCGTGGTATAAGCTGACAAATAGTAGTCTTACCACCACCGGACGGGCCGACTAGGGCAACAGTAGTGCCAGCGCCTATTTTTAGTGATACATTATTAAGCACATCTTCATCGTCGTTGTATTTAAATGTAACATCATTAAACTCAATATCTCCCTTGACATTTTTAAGCTCTACTGCGTTTTTACTATCTGCAATATCAACCTCTGTATCTATCAGCTCGCAAAATCTTCTAAAACCGCTCATGCCTTGCTCAAACTGCTGTGTAAAGTTTGTGAGCCTTGTTACTGGTTGCAGTATGATATTAATATAAAGAAGAAAAACCAAGAGGTCCGCTATTGTCATAGAGTCATAGTAAATGCAAAGACCACCAACAATAAGTACAAGCGCATTTGCAAAGTTTGTAAGGAAGTTCATTCCGCTAGTGAAAGAGCCCATAGCATGGTACTGCTCCCTCTTAGCCTCTTTAAACAATGCATTACCCTCGCTGAATTTCACTCTCTCATACTCTTCGTTAGTAAAGCTCTGTACTACTCTTATTCCGCTAATGCTGTTCTCAACCTGTGAGTTTATATCTGCTATTTTTACCCTTACAGTAGAGAATGCTTTTTTCATTTTCTTTCTTCTGGTAACAGCAAACCAAGCAATAACAGGCAGTAAGCACAGGATACACACAGCCAGTTGCCACTGAATATTAAACAGGACCAGTGATGCACCTATAAACATAACTACAGATATAAAAATATCCTCGGGGCCGTGGTGTGCAAGCTCGGTAATATCAAACAGGTCATTGAGTAGCTTGGACATTATTTGTCCAGTTCTGTTTTTGTCATAGTACTTGAAAGACAGTTTTTGCAAGTGAGTGAACAAATCCTCACGTATATTCGCCTCTATTTTTACACCCATCATATGCCCGTGATAGTTGATAAAATAAGTGAACATTGCTATAAGTGCATAGATTGCAATAAGTGCCATAGCTAGCAGCAGAAACTCTTGCATATCTTTGTTGGGTATGGTTACCTTTATTAGTCGCTGTGTTACTAGGGGGAACAGCAAGCTCAGCATTGCTACAGAAAATGAGCACGACATATCAGCTATAAAAAGCTTCATATGTGGCTTGTAGTAACTTGCAAACCGCTTGATTTCATTTTTGCTTA
>CAYJFF010000122.1:0-8072 GCA_964369345.1 uncultured Oscillospiraceae bacterium | reverse complement strand
ATTAGAACTATAATAAAGAACGCTTTTGCAACTGCTATAGAGAGTGGTGCATTCCCAGAATGTACACCAGCTGACTTTGTAGTAGAAGTACCAGCGGACACAACAAAAGGCGACTTTGCGACAAACGCAGCAATGGTAAATGCAAAGGCGCTAAGACAAGCACCAGTAAAAATAGCACAGACACTTATAGCTAATTTCTGCTTTGATGGCACTATGATAGACCGTACAGAGGTTGCAGGCCCTGGGTTTATCAACTTTTTTATGAAACCAGAGTGGTTCTGCACATTGCTAGAGGAAGTGGGCGCTAAGGGCGAGGACTATGGTAAGAGCAACTATGGCGCTGGCAAAAAAATAATGGTAGAGTATGTTTCTGCAAACCCCACTGGCCCCATGCATATGGGTAATGCACGCGGTGGCGCTATTGGTGACGTTCTTGCAGAAACTTTTGCGTGGTCGGGGCATGACACAACACGTGAGTTCCTTATAAACGATGCTGGCAACCAGATAGCAAAATTCGCAGTGTCGCTAGAGGCTAGGTACCTACAAATATTCAAAGGCGAGGACGCTATCCCATTCCCAGAAGATGCGTACCACGGCGACGATATAAAAGAGCATGCAAAAGCATTTGCAGAGATAAACGGCGATAAATACGTGGAGTGTGACAGCAATGAGCGTCAAAGCGCACTTGTGGACTATGCACTACCAATAAATGTAGCAAATCTAGGCCGTGACCTTGGCAGATACCGCATAGACTATGATGTGTGGTTTAGCGAGAAAACACTGCACCCAGATGCTATAAACGCTGTGATAGAAACACTGCTAAAGAACGAGATGGCATATGAGGCTGACGGTGTTATCTGGTACAAAGCTACTGCCTATGGCGCAGAGAAAGACGATGTTCTTGTACGTGCAAACGGTGTTCCAACATACTTTGCAGCAGATATCGCATACCACCACAACAAGTTTGTTACACGTGGCTTTGATAAAGTTATAAATATTTGGGGTGCAGACCACCACGGTCACGTTGCTAGGCTAAAAGGCGCTATGAACGCACTAGGCCTAGACGGGGACAAGCTAGATATCGTGCTTATGCAACTTGTTCGTCTGATGAAAAATGGCGAGCCATACCGTATGAGCAAGCGTTCTGGTAAGTCTATCACACTTACAGACCTACTGGACGAAGTGCCACTGGATGCTGCGCGTTTCTTCTTTATTATGCGTGAGCCAGGCTCTCCACTGGATTTCGACCTTGACCTTGCTGTTGAGGAAAGCTCCAAAAACCCTGTTTTCTACGTGCAATATGCACATGCTAGGATTTGTAGCATAATCAAGAACCTTTCTGCACAGGGCGTGTCTGCAAAAGAGTTATCTGCTAGTGACTTTGCTGTGCTTAACACAGACGAGGAGCGTGAGCTTATCCGTAGGCTAGGCCAGCTACCACAGGAGATTATCTATGCTGCTAACAACTACGACCCTGCAAAAATTAGCGGTTATAGCTCCGAGGTTGCAACTCTGTTTCACAAATTCTATGCTGCTTGCAAGGTAAACTGCCCAGAGGACGAGCTAAAATATGCACGTCTGGCACTGTGCCACGCAACAGCAACAGTTCTTAAAAACTGCTTGGCTATACTAAAAATAGAAGCACCTGAGGTTATGTAATTAAGCAAATTTTTATATTTTTGGCAAGTACAAAATACTGATTTTTGAGGAGTACCGCTGATATGAAAATAAAGCTATTCCAGTCTATGTTCGAGAAAAAATTAGAGCGCCAAGTAAACGATTTTTTGCTAAATAAGAATATAGAAGTAATTGAGCTACAGCACGCTGCTGGCTACGGTTTCTTTTCTGTAATGATTGTTTATAAAGAGCTATACTCACAGCAGACATATGGGGGGCGTGAATGAACAAAGATAAGATAAAAGATGTGCTAATTGTTCTTATACTTGTCGTGCTACTCTATAACACCTACGCCACACACACGCTAAGGCAGGAGCTTGCGCGGGCTACTCAGCAACTTACATCTTGGGATAGCAAAATAGATAGCGAAATAAACTGGGTGCGTGATGATATTAGTGACTTGCACGCACAGCTAGAGAGTTCCTCCAGTATGCTATCTGAGAGCAGTATTGATATAGCATATGGAGATAACCAGTATATCGTTACTGCAACTGCAACACCAAAAGAGCTTGCAAATGATGAAAATCTATACCTAGAGCTTGATATCGAGGGTGAAATATACTCGGCTGAGTTTATTGGCAACAGCGCAAGTGTTGGTATACCGTTATCCACTTATCGTGCTACACCGACTATCGTAATACACTCCGAAAATGGTACAAGGAACGAAACTCTATCAGATATCATCCCACATAACTACTTAGCTACATACTTAGACAACGCACATATCTCTCGTATTAGTGATGATGTGGCGCATCTGGAATTTGAGGTAAGGTCTAACTATCTGGACATACAGGATTTTGTCAGTGCTAGGATAAAGGTAGTGGATACGCAGGTGCTTGCAGAAGAAAACTCTGCTAGTGGCACTGCTACCGCCGTTGCAAAAGATGCATACTACGACTTAACCCCGCTTGATGAAATAGATGGCGAGGAGATAGTGGTAGAGAACATAAACGGTTTAGCATCTGCGGATATTAGCAAGTATTACACCCGTGAAGACGGTATCTATTATGATATTTATATAGAGATAGTGGACGTCTACGGCAATAAGTACACCACAATGAGTAACATGATGAGCTTTTCTCACTCTAGCAACTCATTTTCTACCAGTATCTCTGATGGCCACTTATATATTATTACTTGATAACCAAAGACTTGCAATGTGAGGTAACTAATGAAAAAAATAGCAAACATATTATTCAAAGGCTCTAGCGAGGAGCTTAAATACACAAGAACACTTGTAACAGCGTCACTATTTGTCAGTATGATTTTGGTGCTGGACGCACTGAATATACGCATAAATTTCTCACCGTCACTGCGCATGACCTTTGACTTTTTGGTTGTGGCTATTTGTGGCACTATACTGGGGCCTCTGCCTACTATATTAATGGCGGCAGCGGCAGACTTGCTAGGCTGGATGATAAACTCTGGCGGTCTTGGCTTTAGCCCTGGTTTTACACTAGCAGCAATGCTATCTGCGTGGATATGGAGCACAGGCCTATATAACGAGCGTATTTCATATGTGCGTATCCTTATAGTAAACGCTATCAATAACGCTATCGTAAATATTGCGATAAACTCTTTTCTATTATACTTCTATTTCAACCAAGCTATCTTTGCAGAGCTACCAGTGCGTATTGCTAAGAATTTACTGCTACTACCGCTGGAGTCACTGATAATTTTCCTTGTTGCAAAAGAAGTAAAACGTTTTTACAAACCACAAAACAGGCTACCACTAAGAAAAGCAACCTAAATTCTAGTTACATAATGATGTATGGGGGGACTCTACCGCTAATGTGGCGGTATAATTACAATATTATATGCCTATAGTGGCAGAAAGAGGAATTTTTTATGGGTTTTTTAGGATTTGGCAACTACAATAAACCGGGTCCGGGTATCGAAAAGGACGCACCAAAGAAAAAAGGCTTTGACCTTATGTTTGAGATACTGGGTCGTGAATTTTGGCAGATTTGGGCACTTAACTTTTATTTCTTGATAGCAAGTATTCCTATTATAACTATCGGGCCTGCAACTGTTGCCATGCACCGTGTGCTTGTTACTATGATACGTGACGAAAATGTATACGCGCTACGTGATTTTATCACAGCTTTCAAGAAAAATTTCAAGCAAGGCGTAATAGTTGGTATACCTATGGTTATTTTCTTTATTTTTGGTATAGTGCTAAACATAGGCGCGCTTGCTAATATAGAGATAGCCGCTGTCACAGAATCTTTCGGTGGTATGATATCATCTGTGCTAATTTTCCTATGGACAGTGCTTGTAGTTTCTCTATATGTCTATATCCTGCCTTCTATAGCATATGTAGATTTGACACTGCTTTCACAAATCAAAAACTCTGTGCTGCTTATGTTCCTAGGCCATATCCGCACACTTGGTGCAGTTGCTATAACAGTAGCCGCTCTTGTAGCTGCGCTGTACTACTTCCCCATTTCTATTCTTCCTGTACTGTTTGCTGGCTTTTTCGCTCTTATCGCTTTTTTCACAAACTTCTTGGTTTGGTCGGTAATAGAGAGGTATGTACTGGGTGTTAAAAATCAGGAAGAGACAGAGGACGACAGCGAAGAAACTGAAGAAAACTACACAGAATATCTACCAGAAGATGACGACACAGACGTAGACGAGGACGAAGAAGATATCGACTCTTTGCCTAAGGACGCCCAAACTTCGTACAAATTTAAAGATGAAGTCGATAACAACGAGCTCAACTAATTTGCTGTGTCATAAAACAATGTATAGAATTGCAAATATTCTATATGATAATATCAGCCATATTATATACGCTGATAAAGGAGCATTATAATGACATCACAAAAACATATATCAGCACTGGAGCTTGACAAAGTACTGGAGCTTTTGGCTGGACGAGCTACTTGCTCTGTATCTGCCGAGCGCCTGCGCAAGCTCACTCCGCTGACAAGCTACAACGCAGTTACCGAGAGTATAAAAAAGACTGCAGATATACACGCACTTTCTACCAAGCATGGTACACCGGGCCTTGGTGGAATTGCCGACACAACAGATATGCTACACCTTGCTGCACGTGGTGGCAGGCTCTCTATAGGGGATTTGCTAGCAGTTACCAGACTGCTAAAGACTATCCGCACTGTAAAGAGCTGGCACAAAACCGCCGCTACAGAAACAGCAGTAGATGACTTGTTCGAGATACTATACCCAGCAAAAAACCTAGAGGACATACTGGATAAGGCGATAATATCAGAAACAGAGCTTGCAGACACTGCCTCACCAGAGCTTGCATCTATACGCAAGAGGATAATACGAGCACAGTCCAGTGTTCGCGAGCATTTGGATAAAATAATACGCTCTACTGGCTACTCCAAGATATTACAAGAGGCTATCGTGACTATACGTGATGGCAGGTTTGTTGTGCCTGTGCGTACAGAAAACAAGGGTGAAATAAACGGTCTAGTCCACGGAACATCTGCCAGTGGTGCTACAGTGTTTATAGAGCCTATGGCTGTTGTGGAAGAAAACAACCGCCTGCGCATGCTAGAGAGCGAGGAACAGCAGGAAATAGACCGTATATTACTGGAACTATCTGGTATGGTTGGTGAGATTTCTGTCATGCTAATAGAAAGCTTTGACGCACTGGTGGAGCTGGATATGGTATTTGCAAAATCACGCCTTGCTGACACCATGCGTGCAGCTGTACCAGTGGTGAACAACGATGGTATAATTCGCCTGCGCAAAGCACGCCACCCACTTATAGACAAAGATGCTGTTGTACCCGTGGATATAACACTGGGCGAGACTTTTGACACTCTTGTTATTACAGGGCCAAACACAGGTGGTAAGACTGTATCACTAAAGACACTGGGACTGCTAACACTCATGGCTGCCTGTGGGCTGATGTTGCCAGTGGGTGACGGTAGCACGGTGCCTGTTTTTGAGAACGTGCTTGCAGATATAGGCGACGAGCAGAGCATAGAGCAGAGCCTTTCTACTTTTTCTGCACATATAAAAAACCTTATCTCCATACTGGAGCACGCAAACGAACGCAGCCTAGTGCTTGTGGACGAGCTTGGCTCTGGTACTGACCCCATAGAGGGCGCAGCACTTGCAGTATCTATAATAGAAACACTGCGTAGCCAAGGCGCTGTTATAGCGGCAACCACCCACTATGCAGAGATAAAAATGTTTGCACTGACTACCGATGGCGTAGAAAATGGTAGCTGTGAATTTGACGTAGAAACACTATCACCCACATACAGGCTACTTATAGGTGTTCCTGGACGTAGTAACGCATTTGCTATTAGTAAGCGTTTGGGTCTGCGTGACACAGTTATAGAGCGTGCAAAAGACCTAGTATCCACCGAGAATTTGCGTTTTGAGGACGTAATAGACAGGCTGGAAGAAACAAGACAACAGCTAGAGCTAGAGCAAACTGCGGCTATGTCCAACAGGCAACAAGCGCAGTACCTAAAAGAGCAGATAGAGAACGAGAAAAAGCGTCTGCAACGTGTTATGGACGAGGAGCTAGCAAAAGCACGTGAGCAAGCAAAAACACTGGTAGAGCGTACAAAAAGCCAGACGGACTTGCTACTGAACGAGCTAGAGGCACTGAAAAAAGACAAAGATAAACAGGAGTTCTCCCAACGTGTGGGCAAAACAGCCAGTGGCTACAAAAAGCGCATAGAAAAACTGCGTGATGAAGCCGACCCTGTTATGCCAACAAAACGCGAGGACTACAAGCTACCACGCAAGCTAAAAAGTGGCGACACTGTTATGATAACAGATATAGGCACGGAGGGTGTTATAATATCTGGCCCTGATAATGGTGGTAGATATATGGTACAGGCTGGTATCATGAAAACAAAGGTTAGTGAGAAGAGCCTGCGACTTGTAGAGAATAACACAAAGAAAACTACATTTAATAGCCACCGTGTAGTGCGAGAAAAATCTAGTAGCAAGGCAAGTGCAAAAGCAACTACCGAGCTAGATATTCGTGGCATGACCGCCGACGAGGGCATTGTGGAGCTGGATAGATTTATAGACCGCTCTGTGATGATGGGGCTGGGCACTGTGACTATCATACATGGCAAGGGCACAGGTGTGCTACGTACTGCTGTACAGGCAAGGCTGAAAAAACACCGCAATGTACGCAGTCAGCGTCCCGGTGTTTATGGCGAGGGCGAGGCTGGCGTAACAGTAGTAGAGCTGAAATAGATTGTTTTGGGAATGGAGAAAGAGAATGCAGAAAAAACTAGAGGCTGTAGTTACCGACCTAGACGGTAGCTTGCTTAACTCACAGCATCAGATATGCGAGGAAGATTTGCAGACTATATTAAAGCTAAAAAAAGCAGGAATACCTGTGTTTTTGGCATCTGGTCGCAACCCTTCACTATGCAGATATGTAGCAGAGGAAATAGGCACTGACTACCCTGTTATTGCAACTAACGGCGCACAAATACACGACTTTGCAAGCAACAAGTCCGAGTATAATATGGCTTTAGAGCAGGAATATTTTGCACAGGTTTATGAGTTTATCATAGAGAATAACCTACTGCATTTTGTATCTACCGAGAACCAAATATTTTTTGATAAAGCAAACCCCAAGCACACACCTTTTCGTGAGCGTCTGGAGAAACTGGCAAGCGCATATGGCGAGGTTGGGTATATCGACGATAACTTTGACCCATATAGCCTAGCGATTAATAAAGTGATGATACCTGAGTGCACACCAGATATTTATGATAGCCTGATGAATATACCATGTGTAGCAGATGGCTCTGTAGACTACTATTTTTCTGGGCACGAGTATGTAGATATTATGAAAAAGGGTGCAAACAAGGGGCACGCACTGGAGATACTGTCAGAGCGCTATAATTTTTCTCTTGAGCACACATTGGCAATGGGCGACAACTATAACGACGAAAAAATGCTAAGAGCTGTGGGATACCCCGTTGTGCCTAGCACAGCTATAGACGGTATAAAGGAGCTTGCAGGGTTTGTTACTGCACCAAATGGCGAAAACCCACTTACCCATGCTATAAAGACCCTTTTCCCAGGGCTTTTGTAGGCTTTTTATGTTAAATCTATGTAATATTATAGCTTAATGTGCTCTATCCCCTTGACAAAACCACATCTTTATATTAGTATGTATGTGGTTATATGCTAAAACAAAAATGCACAGCTATCTTCTGTGCTATATTGTAGCAAGAAATTACTACTAGCTTTCTTTTGGGAGCTGGGCTTGCGGATAGCTTTTCTTATCCGTTTCGGCTATGCCGAAAACTGCCTTTTTAGGCATTATTGATTGCGTGTTATGCGTGACGGACTTACTACATTCTGTGGTAGTCGGTAAATTTTATAAGCTGGCAACTTAATTGCCTGTTGGGTTCATTCGCCCGAAGTGTACT
>CAYJFF010000121.1:0-8132 GCA_964369345.1 uncultured Oscillospiraceae bacterium | reverse complement strand
AACACCTATCGCCGTGCTTGTAGTGCTGTTTGTGTTTGACTGGCGACTTGGGCTATGCGATTTTTATATTATTTTTACTGGCTGTGCTCTACTACTTCCAGTACAATTTTTGTTATATTTCAGCCTATGAAGAAAGCGCGAATATGCGAATTTCACTTGCTGAAACACTTCGCAAATTGCCACTCTCATTCTTTGGCAAAAAAGACTTATCCGACCTAACCTCAACTATTATGGGCGATGTAACAATGATGGAAAACGCTTTTTCACACTTTATCCCTGGGTTTATTGGCTCAATTATCTCTACAATTATAATGGGAATAGGCATGTTTGTGTTTGACTGGCGTTTAGCTCTCTCCCTCACTTGGGTTATACCTATATCGTTTTTTCTCTGCATTGCAACAAAAAAACTACAGGATTATTTTGTTATAAAAACAAAGGCTATTACACTTACATATCTTGATAAAATTCAAGAGTGCCTTGAAAATGTAAAAGATATTAAGGCGAACAACAGAGAAAATGCACATCTTGATATTATGGATACACATTTTGATAATCATGAAAAAGCTAGTATTAAAGCCGAATTTGTTATGGGGACTTTTGTAAATTTATCGCAGATGATACTAAAAGTCGGTATTGCTACAACGATGATTGTTGGCGTTACGCTCCTTGCTACTGGCGAAGTTTCGCTGCTCACTTTCCTTGTGTTTCTGATGATAGCATCAAGAATTTACGACCCACTTTCAGGGGCACTTGTAAACCTTGCTGGTATATTTATTTCGCTCAAGAGTGTGGAGAGGATGAAAGAATTCGAAAACACAAAAGTCCAAGTAGGAAAAGAAATGATGTCGCCAAAAGGCTATGATATCGACTTCCAAAATGTTAGTTTTAGCTATGATACAAGCGAAACTGTGCTAAATGGTGTTTCATTTACTGCAAAACAGGGCGAAGTCACAGCGCTTGTTGGCACATCTGGTGGTGGTAAAAGCACGGCTATGAAACTAGCTGCAAGATTTTGGGATGTGGGCAGTGGCAAAATCACCATAGGAAATGAAGATGTAAACGCAGTAGAGCCTGAAACACTGCTAAAAGAAATTTCTATAGTATTCCAAGATGTAACACTGTTTAATAATACTGTCATGGAAAATATTCGCATAGGTAAAAAAGGTGCGACCGATGATGAAGTTATAGCATCTGCAAAAAATGCCCAATGCCACGAATTTATTATGTCTATGCCCAATGGCTATAACACCCTAATAGGTGAAAATGGCTCTAAACTATCCGGTGGCGAAAGACAGCGATTATCTATCGCAAGAGCGTTGCTAAAAGGCGCACCAATTGTGCTACTTGATGAGGCGACCTCCTCGCTTGATATTCAAAACGAAAGTGCTGTTCAAAAGGCAATTTCGAGGCTAACAAAAGATAAGACCGTTATTGTAATCGCCCACAGAATGAGAACCATTGCAGGAGCAAATAAGATTGTGTTGCTCAAAGACGGCAAGGTTTCAGCTGAGGGTACTCATAGTGAGCTATTAAAAACTTCTGCCGATTATGAGAATATGATTAGACTGCAAACCGAGAGCATGAACTGGATGTTGTCATAAAAAAGCAGTTCTAACTATACTGTAAATTGCTAGAGCTTGTTAAATAAGCTTTTAATTCCACGTGATGACCATGGGTATACAGAGCTAAAAAACGCAGAGCCCAATAGTTGGGTAAATAATATAATTAGTGGGTGTTCAAGATGAATAAATATAACATTAGCACTGGGCATATAGGCGAAAAAGTTCATGTAGACGGTGTAGAGCTAAATATTTACACCGAAGGAGTAGGAAGTAAAACTCTTGTCTTTATGGCAGGGTTTGGGAGCTGTTCCCCCAGGGATTTAAAAACGATGGTAAATCAGCAAAGAAAAGCAATGTCTCTGTGCAATATATTGCCACCGTATACCCTGTGCCCCTTATCCCTATCTGGGCTCGAAGCGATTTATTGGGCAAGTAACTATCCTGATGAGATAGAAGCTATTGTAGGGCTTGATATGTCATTCTCCGAAACTATGAGAGAGTTTAAATACAGCTTACCTTTAATTAAATTTATGGGATTGTTAATGCGAAGTAAAGCTGCACGTATGTTTAATAAACTTGTAGAAAATGAAGTCTATACACATGGAAATCTAAGCACCGAAGAAAAAAACTTATATAAGGAACTGTTTTTTGAGAAAACTATGAGCAAAGATATGATAAATGAGGCTGTTTACCTAGATGAAAACATACGTATAGCTGAGAGTCTAACTTTGCCAAAAATTCCGATGCTTTTGTTTATTTCAAACGGTGAGGAAACAGGAATAGAAAAGACCTTGTATTTACAAATATATAGCGAGATAACAAAAAAAATAGCAACTGCAACGGTGGTGAATTTGAGTGCAATCATTTTGTATATGTCTTTGAAAGTGAAAAAGTTGCAGAACGGATACAAAGCTATCTATATTGAGCAAAATATATAAATAGTAAAATTACAAGTTAAAACCCAAAATATCTATAGCACGCTATTGACAAAAGTTTAATAGCGTGCTATACTCATTCAAGTTGGAGGTGAAAATGATGAGCGGAATAAAGATAGGTAAAATTATAAAGTATATTAGTGCAAGTTTAGAAAAACGAGCAAACAACCTATTAAAAGAAGAAGATATAAGCCTTTCTCAAGGTATACTTCTTATATGGTTGTATGATGCAAAGGAAAAAGAATTGCCAATTAAAGAGATAGAGAAAAAGTATGGTACAGCTCAATCTACCACCTTTGGTATTGTAAATAGGCTTGAGAACAAAGGATACATCGAAACTTACTCTATCAATAGCAAGACAAAGATTGTACGACTTTGTGACGCGGGAGCTAAAAAAATCGATTTTATAAAAAAATGTGTTTTGCAAAGTGAAGAAGAACTATTTACAGGATTTACAGATGGCGAAAGAGCCATGTTTGCAGAGCTACTAATTAGAGCAGAAAACAACCTAAAACAATAGCGTGGTATATAAAAGGAGATATAAATGAATAACAATTTAGAAAAACTAGACTCACTGCCTGTAAAAAAGGCAGTACTTACAAACGCCTTGCCTGCAATGGTTGCGATGATAATGGTGCTTGTATATAATATGGCAGACTTGTTCTTTGTAGGGCAAACAGGTGACCCCTTGCAAGTTGCCGCTGTTTCAATAGCAACCCCTGTATTTTTAATTTTCATGTCTTTGGGAAACATTTTCGGTATAGGTGGTACATCTTTCCTTTCAAGAAGTTTAGGAAGTGGAAACACAGACCGAGCTAAAAAGATTTCTTCGTTTTGCTTTTGGTCTTGTATAGTTGTTGGTATATCAGTATCTATAATAATGTTTTTAGGCATGGATAGTATTCTTGCCATGCTTGGCACCAGTGAAGAAATTTGGTCTATGGTTAAAAATTACTTGCAAATTATTTGCATAAGTGGACCTTTTGTTTTAATTTCAAGCTGTTTTTCAAATTTGCTTCGTGGTGAGGGTCAAGCTGGAAAAGCTATGGTCGGCATGCTTATTGGTAACTTAGTTAATATTGTGCTTGACCCTGTTTTTATTTTGGGCTTTGAGATGGGTGTTGAGGGTGCAGCTATCGCCACTGTTATCGGTAATATCTGCGGTGGTCTTTACTATATCCTATATCTATTAAAAGGTAATACTATACTAAGCACAAAACTTAAAGATTTTTCTGTTTCAAATGGTATTCTTAAAAATGTTTTAGCAATCGGTATCCCCGCTTCCCTTTCGACAATACTTATGAGTGTTTCTCAAATGATTTTAAATGGACAAATGTCAGCATATGGTGACTTAGCTTTGGCTGGTATCGGTGTTGCTATGAAAGTTACTATGATTACAAGTATGCTTTGTATAGGACTGGGGCAAGGCGTTCAGCCACTTTTGGGGTACGCTGTTGGCGCTGGTAACAAAAAAAGGTACAGTGATATTATAAAATTTTCACTTTCCTTTGCATTGGTATTGAGTGGTCTTTTGACAATAGGTTGTTACATTGGGCTAGAGCAAATAGTAGGTGGTTTTTTAAGTGATGCAGCAGCTTTTGATTATGCTTTCTCATTCTCACAAATACTGTTATCCACAAGCATATTATTCGGTATATTGTTTGTACTTTCAAACGCACTACAAGCTGCAGGTGCTGCAACAGCTTCGCTTATCGTAAATATCAGCCGCCAAGGTCTTGTGTATATCCCTATGGTGTTTATTTTGAACGCAACTTTTGGTATAGATGGATTAGTTTTTGCTCAACCCATAGCAGATATTTCGGCATTGACACTAGCTCTTATCTTCTATTTTAGAGTATCAAATAAAGTTTTTGGTAAAAAAGAAACTGTAACTAAATCTCAATCTAGGATAAAATCTCTTGCGAGTGAAACTGCTTAATTCGAGCAAATGCTCTATTCTAACTAATATCTACAAATTTGCCATGCCGTAAGGTGTGGCAATTTTTATACAGACTATTTTAATTTATCTGGTAACCACAACATAGTGCTAAGAGCCTGTTTAATATTCTCATAACACCTCATTCAGCATTATAAGTTTTTAAACAAGCTCTCGATAGCTTTTCCACTTTATATAAGATTAACTATACCGATAACTCCAAACATTGAAATCCCTAAACTCGGCATAATAATCGACGGCAAATCATAAAACCATTCTCGCTTTATAGCACGAAGTGCAAGTCCCACAAATAAAAATACAATTGGATTTAGCAAGACGAAGTATGTAGGCACATCGAGAAATCCGTTTAGTATGCAGTAGATTGTTATACTTGTCGGTGTGAGCAGTAAAAAAGCAAACAGTGCTCCAAATATAATTTTTATCGCAGACAGCAGTTCGTTTACTGTATGCTCTGCTAAGTCTTCGTCTTTACCACTTAGTACAGCCTTATAGATAATCGGTGCTATGCAGATGAAACTATGAATAAAAATCCCACACATCGCCATTATCGCAGCTGTTAAAAACAATGCTTCTGACAAAAACTCACTATGGCTTTCAATTTGTCTGCCCAGTGAATGAACACCCAAGCTGTACATAAAAGAGCCTATAGCACCACAAGGAATTGACCATTTGAAACGCCAGTTCGCCATTTTTACCCAGTTCGACTCTATCACAAGGGATTTCCCAACTTTTTTATTATCTTTGCCCTTTATGTCAAGGAGCATATCACCAATAGCGCAGACAATTCCACCAAGCACTCCCATAACCGAGTAAATCAAATTCAGTTCCATACATTCACCTCAAACCATTATTTTTTAGGCCCTATTCCTAAGACTTTTGAACTCTTTTCTAACCATAAGCACCGTCCAAAGTACGATTATCACATCTATGATAAAAGAAGTATAGTAAATGCTATCTACACCAAAAAATCTGGGAACAACAAGCATTACAGGTATATAGAATACAAACTGCCTTGCCATACCGATGATTGCTGCTGGTTTGCCTTTATCCACAGCTGGGAAAAATGTCATCGCCATAAAAATTACAGATAATATAGGAACTATCAAAATATAAACCCTGAAAGCATTTAGCTGTGATGCTGTGAATATTGTTTCTGTAAGCATCATAGATAGTATTGTTTCAGGTGCAATTATAGTTACAAGCCATAATGGAATTGTAAGTGCCATTGCTGCTACTGCGAAAATTTTATACGCTTTTATAGAACGCTCATATCGCTTTGCTCCATAATTGATACCTATAACAGGCTGTAGTGCCCTCATTAGTCCGAATATCGGTGTTAAGAAAAATTGGAACACACGATATACCACTCCGTAAAAGGCAATGTCAGCTACTGTTCCGTAAGTTGAGAGTGCATTGAACACAACGATAGCTTGAATTAAAGTCATAACTGTCATAATAAAAGAGGACATACCAAGGCGGTTTATATCTGTAACTACTGTCTTATCCATTTTTAGTGAAAAAGCATTAGTTTTAAAACTCGCTTTTCCTCTTACAAGATATATAAATCCTACAAGAGAATAGACAAACATACCAACATTTGTACCCCATGCTGCTCCTGCAACGCCCATATTCATTAGAGCAATAAAAATGTAGTTGCAGATTGCATTGGCGAGTAGTCCTACCCCCATCATCCATGCAGCAGTTTTCATTCTACCCTCAGCACGAATAAGCATATTTATCGCAAGCCCATATATCCAAAAAACAGAGCCATATATTGTAATTCTAAAATACTCATCACCGAATAGCAGTTCTTCTCCGACACCACCCATCATTGCCACCAGCTGTGTCGAGAACATCAGGCCGAGCACCATATATATGATAGTGGTGAGCACCGTCATAATATTGACGCCACCGACGAGGTTTTTCTGTGTCTTTAAATCTTTCGCGCCAAGTGCAATGCTAAGTACAGAGCCCGCACCGACACCGATGAGTGAACCGATACCTGTGCTTATTTGCGTAATGGGATAGGCGAGAGAAACTCCGGCGAGTGCTGTTTCACCTACATATTGCCCAACAAAATAAGCATCGAGCATGGAGTTTGCACCATACAACACCATTGCAATGACAGCCGGCCAAGACAGTTGCACCATGACTTTCCATAGGTTTTCATTTAGGATAAACTGCTTTTCTCTTTCTTTTAAGTCCAAAGTTTGTGTATCCATAATCCTCCTCCTCATAATATTAAATTAGTTAAACAACAGTTAGTTTTCACTAACTTGTATATAAAAAAATTTTTCTTTCCCTATATAATATTTTCCCTGTATGCCACCACAGTTTTTCTTAGATATTATAATAACTAAGTTAGCTAACGTTGTTATCATATTATCATATAGTATAAGATTTGTCAATATTATCAGTAAGATTTACATGGAATTTCTACAGAATTTGCACTGTTAACAAGTTAGTAAGATAATTATTAAGGCTAATGATTATAAAGAAAACAAACCCTCCACCCCCAATATGGTAGAGGGTTTCTCTATTATCTCATCATAGGTCTTTTTTGTACTGCTCGTACATTTTGCCAATATTCTAAAAAAACAGCCTTTGCTGTGGCATAATCATACAGCGTTGACCACACAGCACTACTATACCGTCTATAGTAATATGCTACCGGACTTGATTGGTATAGCCAAATTCCATGTGTCAGTAGCGTCCCCAAACCCATCTGTTCCATTAGAAACTGCAAAATATGCGCAAGTAGCAACGCCTTCTTCAAAGAGTATAAACGCTCTCTCCATGCTACCCAGATGTGCAGTAGTTCCGTCCTGCCATAGTACATCTTTTGTATATGCTGTCACGCCTTCTTGTACCGTCCAGTTTACAGCGTCCATGGATGTAGCATATACTCCCTCGCCAGTTTTGTTTTCGTGCTTAATAGCCATATCTTTTGCTATCATGCAGTATTCATTCTCGTTTCGCCAAATAAATGGGTCTTCCAGATGCTTTTCTGGTGGAAAAATAGGTTTGTCCGTCAGGGGGATATACTGTGAGAATGCATCTTTTGCCCTAGCTATGCCAAACTCCATATTGCTATGTGTGGGGTCCTTGTACGGCTTATCATTATAGTGTCGTGCCTTATACATTACCAAAACACTACCATCTTTATCTACCAGTGGTGATGGGTTGGACGTAAGTAGATTATCAAAACAATGTGGTCTTGTAGGCAAAATACAGCTATCTAGTCGCCTAAACTTGCCATCAATGCTATCTGCTATCGCAAGCCCTACTCTTTTGTTCGCTCTTGCACACATGGTGCGTGGGTCTGCATGCTGTATTCTCTCATCCTCTGGTACAACAAATGGGAAAGTAGTACCCATGTAATATAACAAAAATTTATCGCCATATTTCATGATGCGTGGGTTGTGGGTGCTTCTTCCGTCCCAGAACTGGCCACCTCTCTCCTCTAGTACAACCTCCTCAAACTCAAAAGGCCCTAGCGGATTGTCCGCAACTGCACGCACTACCTCAGACAGGAACATCCAACCAGGGTGAAAATCCTGTGTTTTTGGTATACGAGATGCAAACATATAATATTTACCATTTTCTTTTATTACAGAGCCACACCATATATAATAGCCTTCCATTTTAAATCCACTATTCTTGGGCGTTGGCAAAAAA
>CAYJFF010000120.1:0-8297 GCA_964369345.1 uncultured Oscillospiraceae bacterium | reverse complement strand
CGAATGATACAAGTACTGTTAACAATCCAGTATATATTTGAATAAAGAGTTTTTTGTGTTTTACAGAGAGGGGCTTGTGATTACAAGCAAAGTGGCAGACACTGAGGAGGAAAAATGCATATTAATAAACCTGTTTCTGGCAAAAAATACAATATGGAGCTTATAAATAAAGAGATAGCCTCCGCACCAATACTAAAATCCATCGTTGACGCCATGCCTATTGCTACAAATCTTTGGAGTGCTGATATGGTAAATATCATGTGTAACAGATTTGTTTTGGATGTATTCAATCTAGAAGATGAGAAAGAATATCTTGAGAGTTTCCATAAATTTTCACCTGAAATACAGCCAAACGGCATAGCTACTGAGGAAATGATGAAGATGAATTTCCAAAAAGCTATGGACGATGGCATGCATATATTCAACTGGATGCATCAAACATTGGATGGCAATGAAATCCCTAGTGAAATAACACTAATTAGGCTAGATGGCTATGACGATGAAACTGTCATGGTCGGCTTTGTGCGAGATTTAAGAAATGTGTTTTCCCAGCTAAATAATGTAAATCAAGAATATGACTACTACTTTACAGACTCTGTGCCTAGTAGCCTGCTATTAAGTGATATTTCCTCATTATCATCGGAGTGTTTTTTTAGTATAGACTTGAGAACTGGTAATATGCGACAATATATGCAGTCCTCACCATTTGGGGACGCTACATTCTTCAAGGTAGAGGAAATGTTAGAAAGCAAATTGGTTTATAGGGAAGACCGTCAAAAGCTTAACGAAATGATAAAAGGATTTTATAATGATACATTTGAGCCTTATGACCTAAGGTTTGTTACTGATACCAACGAAGACGAGTATCGTTACTATAGATTTGTTGGTAAAATCATAAAAGACAAAACAGGCAAGCCGATATTTGTTATTGGTAGGATAACCGATGTTCATGAACAAGCGTTGCTGTTTGAGCGCTCACAGAGAGATTTGCTAACTAATTGCTACAACAAAGTAAGCGCAGAGGTAATAATCAAGAAAAAGCTAGCCTCTCTACCAGATAGCACACACGCACTCTTTATAGTTGATATAGATAATTTTAAGGCGATAAATGACAATTTGGGTCACTTTTTTGGTGATGAGGTGCTCAAGGAAATAGCGGACGGACTACACAATGTCTTTAGAGGCTCCGACATTATTGCGAGAATTGGTGGAGATGAATTTGTTGTATTTTTGGAGAATATAAGCGATGTTGCCATCTTAGAGCAAAAAGCTAAAATGATACTTGAAATATTCAACAAGACATATGTTGGCGAAGATAAGAATTACTCTGTATCTGGTAGTGTAGGATTGGCGTTGTTCCCAAAAGATGGACGCGAGTATAATGATTTGTACCAAAAAGCGGATAAAGCACTGTATCAAGCCAAATTGTTAGGGAAAAACTGCTATGTACCATATTCCGACGAGTTAAATATAGGCACTATGCGTAATACTACCAAAATAGACAATGCAGACAGGATAGCAGGTGCCTTTTTCGACTATGACCTTATTTCTACTGTCTTTAATATTTTGTATGAGCGTAATGGTGATGATGAATCCATAAATAAAGTACTAAAACTCATATGTGCAAAGTATAACGCAGATAGAAGCTATGTGTTTGAGACGCTGGATAACTGCAAAACATATGACAATACTTTTGAGTGGTGCAATGAAGATATAACTAGCGAAAAAGAAAATCTACAGGGTATTCCTATAGAGTTCTTTGTAGATTTTATAGAAAAGGCACATAACGGAATTATTTATACTAACAACCTAAGGGAGACCCTGCAATACGATACAGCATATGAAATTATGGATAATCAGGGAATATTGTCATTTGTTCATGCTCAGATAAAAAAAGATGGTGTAATGACATTCTTTATAGGGCTTGATGACTGTACAAAAACTAGGGTCTGGAAAGAAAAAGAGATAAACAGTCTACAGTATATAGGCAAACTGCTATCTATTATACTGCAAGGTAGGCGCTTGGGCGAAACAGTTAACAAGCTTTCAGAGCACAACAAGAACTCTACACATATACTAGATAGCACAGACGATGTTATCTATATTTCTGATACCAAAACATATGACTTGCTATATCTTAACCAGTCTGCTTTGAAAGTGGTGGGTAATCCACCAGAAGAAGTTTGGCGTAGCAAAAAATGTTATGAAATACTACAGGGCCTTTCTGCACCATGCGACTTTTGTACAAACCATCTACTTAACGAGAATGAGTTTTATGAATGGTCATACTATAACCCGATGATAGAAAAAACATTTTTGCTAAAAGACAAACTAATTCCTTTTGGCAATAAGCTGGTAAGGCTAGAGATAGCCACCGATATAACAAAGATTATATCACTAGAAAAAGAACTACAGGAAAAACTAGATGATGAAAAATTTCTTTCTCGTTGTGTAGAAATGCTTCATTCAGGCAGAGAGCCAGTGGCGTCTATCTATAAACTACTGGAGCGCGTAGCAAAATATTACCAAGCAGAGAGAAGCTATATTTTTGAGCTGTCGGGTTGTAGTACTTTTGTGAGCAACACGTATGAGTGGTGCGATGATGGCATAGTTTCATACAAAGATGCACTACAATTAGTACCTGTGGATGAACTAGGCTTGCTGTTTGCAAACTGTAAAGAGCGACTACCATTCTCGCTTCACAAAGACAAACTAAAGCAAGCTAAACATTCCATAGAGCTACAACTTATGGAGCAACAAAAGCTGGATTGTATTATTGTAGGCCCAATAATATCCGAAGATAACAGGGTGACTGGCTTTGTTGGCATAGATAATCCCACAACTAATATCGACAAACAGTCGGTTATTCAGTCTGTTGCTAAGTTTATAGCGAATTTTCTGGACGAAACTGAGTTTATCACAAAGCTAAATAAATTAAGCTATTACGATACTCTTACAGGGCTTAAAAACCGCCAAAGTTTTAATGACCAAATAAAACAGCTAAACCATAAGCATATAGATAGTCTGGGTATTATTTATGTGGATATAAAAGCACTGGGTGAAATAAATGATGCCAAAGGTGTGTTGTTTGGGGACCAAATCTTAATTAAACTTGCAAATATATTATCCGGTGTTTTTAAAGACGATGTATACAGAGTAGGTGGCGATGAGTTTGTTGTGTTCAATGAAAACGCACAAGAAAACGAGTTTGAGGCTAATATCGAGTCGCTGAGAGCGCAGTTAAGCTGTGAGAAAGATTTCGTAGTAACGATAGGGTATACATGGAATCAGAACTATATCAGCATGACAGATAATGATATCAGCTATAGTGGCAGTGAGAAATATGATCGTATATTGGCAGAGAATTTGGATATAGAGATACAAAATGGCAAATATGTAGTTTTCTTGCAACCACAGATGGACCTAGCTACAAGCAGGGTGACCAGCGCAGAGGCACTTGTAAGAAGAGTTGGTGCTGGTGGTGCATATCAGCCACCTATTGCGTTTATTCCGTTCTATGAAAAAGAGGGTATAATATCCAAGATAGATATATTTGTGTTCGAGTCAGTTTGTAAGTATCTGAAAGCGTGGAAAGACAGTGGAAGTACACAAATAAAGTCTGTTGCAGTCAATTGTTCTAGAATGACAATATCAGAAGATGGGATAGTCGAGCTTTTTTCTGGATTATGCAATAAGTATGATATCGATAGGTCACAAATTGTGATAGAGATAACAGAGACAACAAATGCCATAAACGAAAATGTGTTAAGTGTAATAATACAAAATTTTAACGAGGCAGGATTTTCTGTTTCGCTAGATGACTTTGGTTGTGGCTACTCTAACTTAACGTCGTTTGTTATGTCGGACTTTGATGAAGTGAAAATAGATATGAAACTGATTAATAATATTCATCAAAATGAGAAGTCTAAGGTACTGACAGAAGTAGTTCTTATTCTTTGCAAAAAGCTACAACACCTGGTATCTGTAGCAGAGGGCGTGGAATGTGTAGAACAGTTTGAGATTTTAAGAGATATGGGCTGTGATAAGGGTCAAGGTTATTACTTTGATAAACCAATGCACTTTACTGCGTTTACAGAAAAATATATTGACTAATGCTAATTTGCTATATTAATGTACAAATAATAAGCATATTGACCGACCTTGTATGGGGTCGGTTTTTATGTATTGTGCTGTAGTTTTTTTCAGTTCAAGTTTCTGCCAAAACAGGAAAAATATATTTGGTTAGAGTGTATAAAAAAGTTCGATTTCAATTGACATAATATATATATTGGTGTAGAATAGAAAGGTATAAAAGCGACTACGTAACTACAAAATGGAGGAAAGTAAATTATGAGTAAATACTCAAAGAAGATTATTTCTTTTGTAATCGCATTTGCAATGACTTTTGGGCTACTACAGCCACAGTTGTTTGCGTTTGCAGATGCAGAAAACACAAGTGGTGTAAATTCTATTGTTACTCCGTCAAACTCTGAGGGATATGAGAGCGACGAGAAAGACGAAGAAATAGAAAAAGAACAGGCAGGACAAGCAGATGACAAGCAGAGCAGGAGTGTCACACCAACAAACGCTGCTCCAATAGACGCAATATATGATGATTGGGATGCGGTAGCAAGGGCTGCTGTAGAAACTACATCATCAAATGCATTGCGTGACTATTCAATAGATGACGATGGTAATATCCAAATACATACTGCTGCTGGTCTTGCTTGGTTTGCATCAGCAGTAAACGATGGCGTAGATAATGATTATTTTACTGACAAAGTAGTCATGCTAGCTAATGATATCGACCTGCGTGATGCTGGTGTTATAGGCTACACGGCAGATGGTAAGAACAACTTTGCAGACACTGTAACCGATGCCAATAGCTGGGTGCCAATAGGTTCTAATAGCGGTTGGTGGTTTGACGGTACCTTTGATGGGCAAGGTTACACAATTAGTGGTATGTATATAAATAGTGTAGATCGTACCTCCAAGGGTTTGTTTAGCGAGATTTTAGGAGGAGCTACGGTTAAGAACCTGACCGTGGAGGACTCCAAGATAGTAGCAACATATGCTGCAGGTGTGGTAGAAAATAACAATGGTATAGTGGATAATTGTACTACTGACGTTGCAATGGTTGCAGAGAGTAGTGCTGGTGGTGTGGTTGGTAGCAATTACGGCACTGTAAAAAACAGCACAAACAAGGGTGCGCTATCTGCAACAGGTGATTTTGCAATTGTTGGCGGTGTGGCAAACTATTCTTTTGGTACGATAGAGGGAAGCTCCAACACAGGCACAATTAAAGTAAATGGCTATAATACATATGTTGGCGGTGTGGTAGGTCGTACTGTTCTTGCGAGTATAGTAGAAGGCTCTCACAACACAGGCACAATCACGGTTACTGGAGGTTTTGCAAGGGTTGGTGGTGTGGTAGGCGAAAACTATAGTACAGTGCAAGATAGCAACAACGAGGGCTCTATTAGTGTAAATGGTGATAAAGCACTAGTTGGTGGTGTGGCAGGTGTAAACCATAGTATAGTACAACAAAATAGCTACAACGAGGGTGCAATAACCGTAGATGGTGATTATGCACTAGTTGGTGGTGTGGCAGGTAACAACAATGGTACAGTGCAAGACTGCTACAACATAGGCGAAATCAAAGTCACTGGTGATGATGCACTAGTTGGTGGTATAGTGTGTCTGAGTATTTATGGTAGTTTTGTACAGAATAACTACAATAAGGGTGCAATAGCCGTAGGTGGTGATTATGTACTAGTTGGTGGTGTGGTAGGCAACAGTGGCGCTACTATAGAAAACAGTCACAATGAGGGTGCAATAACCGTAGAAGGTGATGAAGTATATATTGGTGGTGTGGCAGGCGAAAACTATAGTACAGTACAAGACAGCCACAACGAGGGTGCAATAACCGTAGATGGTGATTATGCACTAGTTGGTGGTCTGGCAGGCAACAACAATGGTACAGTACAACAAAATAGCTACAACGAGGGTGCAATAACCGTAGAAGGTGATGAAGCACTAGTTGGTGGTATAGTGGGTCTGAGTACTGTTGGTAGTTTTGTACAAAATAACTACAATAAGGGTGAAATATCCGTAGATGGTGATTATGCACTAGTTGGTGGTGTGGTAGGCGAAAACTATACTACAGTACAAGACAGCAACAACCAAGGTGGTATAAAAGTAAGTGGTGACAATGCACTAGTTGGTGGTCTGGCAGGTGTAAACAACGATACTATAGAGAACAGCGCTAACAAAAGTAGCATTACTGTAAATGGTAATAATACAAACATTGGTGGTGTAGCTGGGATTGCTCAAGAAAACACTACTGTACAGGGTTGTGAAAACACAGGTGCAATATCTGTAACAGGCGACTTTGCAGAAGTTGGTGGTGGAGTAGGACGTACTTATATTTCTGCTACTATAGAGGACATTGCCAACACAGGTGCAATCACTGTAACAGGTGGTTTTGTAAAAGTTGGTGGCGTGGTAGGCAACAGCAATAGTATCGTGCAAGATAGCAACAACCAAGGTGGCATAGAAGTAAATGGCGATAATGTATATGTCGGTGGTGTAGTAGGTATTAATCAAGCTACTGTGCAAGATAGCAACAACCAAGGTGGTATAGAAGTAATTGGTGATAATGTATATGTTGGTGGTGTGGCAGGTAACAACAATGATACAGTGCAAGACTGCTACAACGAGGGTGCAATAACCGTAGATGGTGATAATACTTTCGTTGGTGGTATAGTGGGTCTGAGTAATGATGGTAGTTTTGTACAGAATAACTACAACATGGGTACAATCACAATAAGTGGTAATGAAGCACGAGTTGGTGGTGTGGTAGGTAACAGTGGCGCTACTATAGAAAATAGTCGCAATACAGGCGAAATAAATGTGTATGGTGATTATGCAAAGGTTGCTGGTGTGGCAGGTAACAACAATGGTACAGTGCAACAAAATAGCTACAACGAGGGTGCAATTAATGTAATTGGAGATAGTGTAAGTGTTGGTGGTGTGGTAGGCTACAACAATAAAATAGTGCAGAACTGCTACAATGAGGGTGTAATAGTTGTGGAAAACGATGATGCAATAGTTGTAGAAAACGATGATGTTAATTCTAATTATATAGGAGGTGTAATAGGCTGTAATCGTGGCACTCTACAAAATAGCCACAACACTGGCAAAATTACTACAACTTTGGCTTTAGATTGGTATCTTACATCATATGTTGGTGGTGTAGTAGGCGAGAACTATAATACAGTGCAAGATTGCTACAACGAGGGTACAATCACAGTAACTGGAAATGACATTGTAACTGGCGGTGTAGCAGGTGGAAATATTCTCATTGCCACAGTACTAAATAGCTACAGCACAGGTGAAATTATTTTTAATGGCAATAATTTACATGCTGGTGGCGTGGTAGGTGTTAATTATGGCTATATTACCCTTACATATAATATGGGCAAGATTACATCTAATATCGATAATATACTTGCTGGTGGTGTTGTGGCATACAACGAGGGCACAGTGGAGGATAGCTACTTCCTAAACACTTCCGCAGAGGTAGGTGTGGCAAGCAATGTTGCTACAGCGCATACAGAAGCAAAAAGTATGAAAGAGATGCAGTCAGATGCATTTGCACGTGAACTTAACATTGATGTGGACGCTATCAAATTAGCTCACCCAGATGTAAAACACTGGACATACAATGAGAACTCACACCCAACCCACACAGAGGGAAGTTATTGGGTTAGTGTGTTAAACGGTATTCCAAACCCTATGGTAACAGAGCCAGGCGAAACTGTAACTGTAACCTTTGCTAATACAGATGAAACATTAGCTTACTGGGCAGCGTTTGGTATAGAGCTAAGCGATGCTGACAAAACAGCACTGAGCTTTACATTTATCATGCCAGAACATAATGTGAATATCCAAGCTATATTAGCACAGGAAATAAGCTTTGATAGTACATCTATGGTAAAAAGCATAGGTGATGCAAACTTCACAAACAAACTAAGCGGTGCTAAAACTGATGTTAGCTACCTAAGCACCAACGAGCATGTTGCAACGGTGGACGAAAATGGCGAAGTGACTATAGCTGGTGTAGGTACTACTATAATCACAGCAATAGCTCAGGCCGATGATGTATTTACTTCATCTATGAATAGCTACGAACTAATCGTTAACTCAATGCCTAATACATTGGGTAACAAATACTCCGACATAGTAGCGTGGTTTGCAGGAGAATATACAAATCTTATAGAAGTTTGGTTTGCTGG
>CAYJFF010000119.1:0-8405 GCA_964369345.1 uncultured Oscillospiraceae bacterium | reverse complement strand
TTCATTGTAAGTGCTATTCTCTTGCGTCTCATATCAATCTCAAGAACCTTGACTTTGACTATATCACCAAGCTTGACAACATCGCTAGGGTGCTTAACATAACGGTCTGTAAGCTGAGAAATATGCACAAGACCGTCCTCGTGTACACCGATATCAACAAAAGCACCAAAATCAATTACATTGCGTACAGTACCTGTAAGAATCATCTCGGGCTTTAGGTCTTTTATATCCATAACATCTTGGCGTAGTAGTGGTGGTGGTAGCTCGTCACGAGGGTCACGACCTGGCTTTACTAGCTCATTTAATATATCTCTGGTAGTTGGCACACCTATGCCCAAATCTTGCGCGAGCTGAGAAACGCTTATCTCGTCCGCCTTTTGTGGTAGTGTGGATAGCTTCTCCGTGCCTATGTCTGCCAGCTTGAAATCACAGCGTTTTAGTATTTCTTGTGCAGCCTTGTAGCTCTCTGGGTGAACAGCAGTGGTATCCAGTGGGTTCTTTCCGTCAGATATCCTCAAAAATCCTGCACATTGCTCATATGCTTTTTTACCTAGCTTTGCGACTTTCATTAGCTCGCTACGTGTGGTGAAACCGCCATTTTCCTCACGATACGCTACTATGTTTTTTGCAACTGTTGCGTTTATGCCAGCAATGTGAGATAGTAGTGAGGGTGATGCAGTGTTTAGGTCAACACCAACGGAGTTTACACAGCCCTCAACAACACCGCCCAGTGTGCTATCCAGTCTTGCCTTTGGCATATCGTGCTGATACTGCCCTATACCGATAGCTTTAGGGTCTATTTTAACTAGCTCTGCTAGTGGGTCTTGCAAACGACGAGCAATAGAAACTGCACTACGTAGCGATACATCAAACTCTGGGAACTCCTCGCTAGCGAGCTTGGAGGCAGAGTATACAGACGCGCCAGCCTCGCTAACTACCATATAAGAAACCTTGGTGTCAAGCTCCGATATCAGCTCTGCCACAAATACTTCTGATTCGCCAGATGCAGTGCCGTTACCTATAGAAATAACAGTAACACCGTGCTTTGATATCAGTTTCTTTAGTGTAGCTTTTGCCTCTGCTATTTTTTTCTGTGGCACAGTGGGGTATACAACAGTGGTGTCTAGCACTTTGCCAGTTTCGTCCACAACTGCTATTTTACAGCCTGTGCGATATGCAGGGTCAAGCCCTAGCACCACACTACCTTTTACTGGTGGTTGCATTAGTAGGTGGTGTAGGTTTTGCCCAAACACCTTTATAGCTTGTTCGCTTGCCTGCTCGAACAATGTAGAGAAAGTTTCATTCTCTACAGATGGCTGCATTAGACGTTTCCAGCTATCCTCTATAGCACGACTAACAGCACGTCCACAAGCATTTTTAGAGCTTACCATATAGCGTTCTATCAGCGATAAAACAGCAGTATCATCAAGCTCTAACGCACTTTTTAGCTTGCCCTCTTTTGTGCCACGGTTGATAGCAAGCACACGGTGTGGCGCAAGCTTGGCTACTGGCTCGCTAAATTTTGCATACATAGCATATGTGGCATCTTCTGGGTCGCCTGTGGCAGTAATCATACCAATACGCCCTATCATCTGCCTGATATCTGCCCTGATATCAGCTCTATCAGATATATCCTCGGCTATGATATCCAGCGCACCTGCAAGTGCTTGCTCTGCGTCCTCTACACCTTTTTCTACATCTATATACTCGCTCGCCATATCTATTGGGTCGCGCAGTGTATTCTGTGCCAATATAGCCTGCGCAAATGGCTCCAAGCCTTTTTCACGCGCAATGCTAGCACGTGTTCTGCGTTTTTGCTTATATGGGCGGTAGATATCCTCTACCTCTGCTAGTGTTTTTGCCTTTTGTATATTAGCAACAAGCTCGTCGGTAAGCTTGCCTTGCTCCTCTATAGAGTGCAGTACTTCTTCTTTCCTCTTTTCCAGATTTCGCAAGTAGCTAAGTCTGTCATCTAGCGCACGCAACTGCTCATCATCTAGCGAGCCTGTAACCTCTTTACGGTATCGTGCTATAAAAGGTATAGTATTACCCTCATCAATTAACTTAACAGTTGCCTCTATCTGTGGCAGTGATATTTTTAGTTCCTGTGATAGTTGTTGCAATATTTCCATTCGAGTACCTCTTTATATTATTAATAGGCAAGTGTAAAATTTAGCTTTTCCATTTTGTACCTTGCGTTATTTAATCATAGATATTATAACATATAATGAAAAAATTACAACAACAAAGCAGAGCTAATTTGCGAGAGTGGCTTTTTATGGATTTACAGTAAAATGCTGTTTTTGAAGTGTGGAGTTGCTAGACTAATGTTTTGGGTTGAAAACATTATATAAATATAGTATAATATTAGCAAAGAGACATAGGGGGCTTAGATATGAGTTTTTTTGATGCATATAAAAGGCTTGACAATTTATGCAAGGACTGCCTTAGGAGTGACAAAGGAATTTCTACATATATTGAATTTATGGAAAATACTGCACCTGATAAGCGCAAAATCCCCAGTTGGGAGGTAGATTATAAAAAACTACTAAACTACCGCCGTATTCGTAACGAAATTGCTCACAACCATACTATAACCGAAAGTGATTTGTGCAGCGCTATAGATGAAGAATGGATAAATAGTTTTTATATGCGTATCGTTCAAAGGACGGACCCGCTGGCATTGTATGAACAGGCAAGAGTTAAAGCTATGCAACAATCTATACCAAAGCAAGAGGAAATGTATAGAGTAGTCCGTAGAGAGTGTGACAACACGTATAAAAGAGATGAATTACCTGATAACCAAAGTGGCGATGGGAAAAATGAATGGATGACAATAGTCTGGATGGTATTAGCGGTGTTTCTCGTGTTTGTTGCTGTTTTCTCTTTAATTAATTACTGAATACAATCAAGGTGTGCTTAGCTTATTGCTTGGTAGCCTTGATTTTTTTTTGCTAGAGTGCTATTATATTACTCTAACATCTGTTTCTACGATTTACATAAGAGTACTGCTTGTATGATAGTGTTTTTTTGTAAGATTTGTTCGTGCTGTTTTTTAGGGCAAATTACACCTACCACTTATATGTAAATGTATGATAGAATACAAAAATATCTAACGACCAATATTGTGCAATAACTACAAGGAACGCAGTGGTGACAGCTGCTTCTGTGCAGTTTGCAGTATTGGCAAGGTGTGACTATAATTATAAATGCGAGGTGCAATATGTATAACTCACAAAAAAGAGTAATAGCAATACACGATTTATCCGGATATGGGCGATGCTCGTTGTCTGTAATACTACCTGTAATATCTGCAATGGGTGTGCAAGTGTGCCCAGTGCCGACAGCTGTGCTTTCTACGCACACAGGTGGCTTTGGCGATGTAGCAAAGGTAGATTTAACACCATATATAGAAGACTGTCTTGCTCACTACCAAAAACTTAACCTAAATATAGACTGTGTCTATACTGGGTACTTGGGCTCGGTGGGGCAGGTGGAGCAATGCAAAAAATTCTTTGCTACATATAATAACTCTATAAAGGTGGTAGACCCTGTTATGGGCGACCACGGCAAGCTGTACCGTTCTTTTGACCAAGATATGGTGAAAGGTATATCACAGCTAGTTTGTGATGCTCATGTGATAACACCAAACTTGACAGAGGCATCTATTTTGCTAGACGAGCCAATGCGCAATGCTCCCATGACGGTAAACGAGGCTCGTAGTATGCTAGTAAGGCTTAGCAAAAAAGGCCCAAAAGCAGTTGTGATTACAGGTGTTACACTTGCCACAGGTGAGTACGCTAATATCTGCTTTGATGCTGAGCATAATTCTTTTTGGAAATCTGTAAGTGTGCATTTGCCCGTTAGCTATCCTGGTACTGGCGATATTTTTGCGTCTGTACTAACTGGTGCGTTGCTCAGTGGCGACAGCTTACCAATGGCAATGGACAGAGCCACAAGGTATATAGAACTAACAATAAAAACAACATATGGCTATAGTGGTGACACCAGAGAGGGCGTTATGCTTGAGAATACATTGAGCTGGCTGGTGAAAAAAGATTTACCAGAGGGGTACTCCACCTTGTAGCTATATAAATGAGGTGCGAGTATGAAAAAAACTTTTAGCGTAAAGAGCCTAGTAACAATAGGTATGATGACAGCAATAGTATTTCTTTTTACACAGTTTCTTGGTATTAGGATACCAACGCCCGCAGGCACAGTGATGCTAAAAACTGCAAATATTGTAATGCTGATAGCAGGTATGGTGTTTGGTGGGATACCTGGTGGACTAGCAGCGGGGCTGGGGTCTGCATTATTTGACCTAACTTTCCCAGAATATGCACCAGCAGCACCGATAACATTTGTTAGGTTCTTTATAATGGGTGCAACTGCTGGCTTTGTAGCCAACATAGGCAAGCCAGAAAAAATAACATATAAGCGTGCAGCAGTAGCGGCTACTTTGGGCGCATTGCTATCATATATGTTGTATCTGGGTGAGAACATAGGCGGATATATGCTAGCTGGTAGCACTATGGAGGCAGCGTTAATAGCAAACTCAACAAAGCTGATTGCTAGTGGCGTGAATGTTGTGATAGCAGTGGTTTTTGCAACTATACTAACACCGAACTTGCAAAAAAGGCTAAAACAAAACCATATTTTACCATTTGGCAAATGATTATATTAAAAATTGTATAATAAGGAAAATTTTTGTTAGCACACAAAAGTGGTGCTGTAATGAAACTGGTTATAGTATACTAAAAACACAACAGAATTCTGTTGTGTTTTTGCTTTGATGATAATCATTTGGTTTTCCGATAATATAAAAAATTACAATATAATTTAATACAATATGACCAAATGTATTTCTTTTATATATGCGAAATAGATAAAATTTAAGGATAAAATATATTTAAAACGCCAAATAAACAAAGTGAAAAGAATGACTATATGAATATATTGTGTTAGTTTTAAAGAAAATATTTAATTTCTTGTAGCACGAAATTTGTCGAATTTCTTGCATAAGGCGATAAATTATGATACCATTTGTATAAAATAACAAATGTATACAAGGAGATATAGGAAATGACTTTAAACTTTAAGCCTATTCTAGTAGCTGATGACAACCCCGATTTTCTTACAATCTGCGCAATCTCTTTAAAAAAGAAAGGTTTTGACGTGGTGACATGTGCAAGTGATGGACTGGAAATATTGAGAAAAATAGAAATTTTCTCTCCATCAGTTGTCGTGATGGATGTTTTTATGAGAAACATTGACGCGGAAGCAGTAATGGTACGCGCACCAAAAGAAGATACACCTATCTTTATTACATGTTCAACTGTTTTGCAACCAGCATTGCAAGAGAGAGTTTTATCGAAAGGTGCATCATACTTTTTCAACAAACCGTTTGATTTGGAAGTACTGGCTGATAGAATAGAATTTTTTGCAGGATTTAACCCCCTAGAACCACCAATGTACAGAGAAGCTCCACGTACAAGTGACTCGCTAGACTGCGTAGTTACCGATATTATTATGCAGATTGGTGTACCAGCGCATATAAAAGGTTATCAGTACATACGTGATGGTATTGTGCTAGCAGTACGCCAGCCAGAGGTTATCCGTGGTGTAACAAAAGTCTTGTACCCAGAGGTAGCAAGGCAAAATGGCACAACAGCCTCCAGAGTAGAGAGAGCTATTCGCCATGCTATAGAAGTGGCGTGGGACAGGGGCAATATAGATGTGCTCAACTCATACTTTGGATATACTATACATAACTTGCGCGGCAAACCCACAAACAGCGAGTTTATAGCAATGATATCCGATAAAATTCGGCTCAGAAAAAGCTCCAACATAGCCATGTGAGATAGAAGTGAAAAAGAATGACGATAAGTGGTCACGTACAGTTGATGTATGTGGCCACTTGTCTTTTTATATAAATAAGAAGAAAATACACAGAATACGACAATATACAAAGTGTATAGGTGGCTGGGAGGTTGTGTTTTTTTCATTTTATGGTATAATTATAATGTTAGGCAAGTATTTGCACTATACATAAATAAACAATACAGGGGTTACAATGGACGAAATGATTTTTTCACTTAGTGTGGCATATATGGTGTTTATTAATTTTACCATGCTCATACTAATGGTTTGGGATAAAATATCAGCTATAAAAGGGCGTGACCGTGTGCCAGAAAAACTACTATTTACTACAAGCTTTATCGGTGGTGCCATTGCTTGCGGGGTGGCTATGCTACTTGTAAGGCACAAGATAAGAAAAATAAAATTTTTAATACTGGTACCACTATTTGCCATACTGAATGTTGCAGGGTTTGTGGCGATAAATTATTTGGTGTAGATATGGTAGAATAAGGAGCGTTCTTAATGAATAACGATAGTAATTACAAATTTGAAAAACTCGGTAGCGATTTTGAAATATGCGTGAGTACCGAGCATAAATTTGGCACAGATGCATTTTTGCTCGCGAATTTTGCGTCTGTACGCAGAAAAGACACATGCTGTGATATGGGCAGTGGCTGTGGGATAATACCATCATTATGGTATAGGTGGGAGCAGAACCCCAAGCTTGCATATGCAGTTGAGATACAACAGCAGGGATATGAGCAAATGCTAGTGACTGTGGAAAAAAATGGGCTAGCGGACCGACTAATACCGATATGCGCAGACCTTAACGACCTACCACAGACAAAAGTTATTCCACTGGCAACACTGGATGTCATTACCTGCAACCCACCGTTCAAGAAAATGGGTCACGGCATACCATGCCCGACTGATGCACGACTAAGTGCAAGGCATGAGATTAACTGCACAGCCGATGATATCTGCAAAGTGTCATCAAAACTGCTAAAAGGTGGTGGCAAGCTGTGTATCTGCCAGCGACCAGAAAGACTGCCAGACATAATGCGTTCTATGCAGAAGTATGGAATAGAGCCCAAAAGACTAAGGTTTGTACAAAAGCATGCAGATACCAAGCCATGGCTATTCCTAATAGAGGGTAGGCGTGGTGGCAAACCGTTCTTGGAGGTAGAAGCACCACTTGTAGTAGAGAATGCTGACGGTGGTTTTTCTGATGAAATGCTAAAAATATATGGTTTGTATGCAAACGATAGCAACTAGGGTGACAAAGGAGAGCGAATGTCGAAGTTATATGTAGTAGGAACGCCGATTGGCAACCTTGGGGACATATCTCCCCGTGCAGTGAGAATATTATCTGAGATAGATTTCATAGCAGCAGAAGATACACGTGTCAGTGGGAAATTGCTAAACCACCTAGGTATAAAAAAACCAATGGTGAGCTATTACCAGCACAATATGCGTGAGAGAGGCGAGCAGATACTGGAAAGAGTACAAGCAGGAGAAACTTGTGCTATCATCACAGATGCTGGAATGCCATGTATATCCGACCCAGGCGAGGAGCTTGTAAAACTATGCCACGATAAAAATATACCAATGGAAGTTGTGCCAGGACCTACTGCTATTACAGCAGCGCTGGCTGTTAGTGGGCTTGCTACAGGCAGGTTTGCTTTCGAGGGTTTTTTGTCTGTAAAAAATAGTAGCAGAAGAACCCACTTAGAGGAAGTAAAAAACGACACACGCACACTGATTTTTTACGAGGCACCACACAAGCTACGCGCAACCCTCGCAGATATGTCAGTAGCATTTGGCGGAGATAGGCAGATAACAATAGCCAGAGAGCTAACAAAGATATACGAAGAAGTAGTGCGTACTACATTGGACGACGCTATAGAGATGCATAAAGAACGTGAGCCGCGTGGAGAATATGTATTGCTGATAGCTGGGAAACCACCGGAGAAACCAGCAGAGATACCACTGGAGGAAGCTGTGGAAATGGTGAGAGAGCTACACGCAGAGGGCTTGTCACTATCCGAGGCAGCGAAGCGTGTTAGTGCAACAACACCATATCGCAAGGGTGAGCTGTATAAACTGGCAGGTCAAGAAGAGTAAACAAAAGGACGTAATATTATGATTGTGAATAGAAATCTAAAAGGCTTTTTGCTGTTTTTGCTGTCATGCCTACTAATAGTCGTATATGTTTCGGGGGTGTATCCAATGCTGACACAGGGGCTCTATGGCTATGCAAATGAGAGCATTTCACCCAGTAGGGAAACAGCTACAAAGGCTGTGTGGTCCATTATGCCTGCAAATATTATGTTTATAGCAACTGTTGCTGTATACTACTACAAGAAATGCAAGCGTTATAATAAATTTGTATATCCGATTATTCTGATAATGTCTGTTTTGCTATATGTGCAAACAGCAATAGCAGATGGAGGTAGTGCGGCAGCCTGGCTACTTGTAATGCTAATGATACCCATAATGATACTGTTGCCTATACTCTTTATAGTAGGGTGGATAGTAGATGCACT